>JAYTXT010000236.1:0-5567 GCA_043742765.1 Gammaproteobacteria bacterium
GTCTCGCGCCGCGACAGCGCAAATAGTCGTTATGTCAAATGTGCGGCAGTGAAAGTCAACCTGCGGGGCCCAGCCACGTTTCATTTACCAAGCGGACAGTTCCCGCGAGCGTATCAACCGAGCTAACGGAGTCACCGACATGAACATGAAAATCTTCGCCCTTGCCGCCGCCGGTCTTATTGCCGGCCCGGTCCTTGCGGGCACGCCCGTACTGCATCATCGCGAAGCGCGCCAGCAGGCGCGCATCGCCCAAGGCGTGCGGTCCGGAGAACTCACCCGTCCCGAGGCGCGGCGCCTCGAGCGTGGGCAGCTGCATCTGTATCGCATGGAAGGCGCGGCGCGCGCCGACGGTGTAGTGAGCGCAGGCGAACGAGTGCGGTTGCAGCGCGCCGCCGACGTGCACAGCCGGCGCATCTACGTGCAGAAACACGACGCGCAGACGCGCTACTGATTCGCCAAGTGGTAACGGCAATGCCCACAAGGCCTTCATGAAGACCTGCCTGTCGGGCGGCTGAGTCCGGTCCTGAAGTCGAGGGCGGTGCGCACTGTACCGCCCTCGCCGGTGCGGGCTACTTCCCGGTGCAGAGCCCCACGTCGCCGCTCTTGCTGTCGATGTGCACGCGGCCGCCACCCTTGCCGCTGCGGAAGTTGAGGCGGCTCCCGGGTCCGTATTTTTCCTCGGTGGGCTTCGGGCCGAAACAGTTGTTGATATCGCCGCTGAAAGTCTGCACCTCGATATCGGCATCTGGCGGGGCCGCAAATCTCACTTGCAGATCGCCGCTGACCGATGCGGCGTCGAGCTGGCCCTGGGCCGCCAGCGTGCCGGCGACCACGCTGATGTCCCCGGACACGGTTTCGAGCTGCGCGCGTGTCAGGTCGCCGAGCGTAACCATTGCATCGCCGCTCACGGTATTGAGCGTGAACTCGCCGTCGGTGCCGCTGACGCTGACATCGCCGCTGACGGTCTTGAACTGCGCGCGATGACCATTGTGCGCCGTGAGATGCACGTCGCCACTGACCGTGTTCACCTGCAGGTCGCCGCCGGCGTCGCCCACTATGTCGCCGCTCACCGTCTGCAGATGCTGACTACCGCTCACGCCGCTGATGCGCAGGTCGGCGCTGACCAGCGAAACGTCCAGCGCGCTCTTCTGCGGCACGCGGATTTTCAGGTGTGCCTCATTGCCACCGCCCCAGCTGTTCCCGGAGGGCAGCACCACGCGCACCGTCGTGCGATTGGCGCTGCTGGTGACATCGACGCGTTCGACGCGGTCGCCGATTGTGCCGCTGACATCGACCACGGCCTGGTCCCAGCCGCTGACTTCGATTGCACCCTCGACGTTGACGATTTCGACGGTGCCGGCGGGATCGGCGGGCTTCTGGGCGCTGAAAGTGCGGGTCGCAGCCAGTGACGGCAATGACAGGCCGGCTAGCACGATCGCAGCCGCGCACACCGCAAGACGTGCCGATGCGGCAGAATAAGTTTTGGTGTTCATGATCAGGTTCTCCTCGTCAGCATGGTTTGGGTGGTCTGCGCGACATTCGTGTAAAGATCGATTTCCTGCTGCCAGGTGCTGCGTAGCAGCTGCCACAGCAGCGGGCTCGCCGGGTCCTGCGCCAATGCCGCGTTGATGTCCGCGTTGGCCTTGCGGATGGTTTCGAGATCCGCGCGGACGCGATCGCGGGTCGCCGGCGCCAGCAGCGTCAGCCGCTCGTTGAAAGTACGCTCGAGCGCGGCGCGCGCGGCGACGTAGTCGGCGTCCTGTGGCCGCTGGAAGCTCACTATCGTGTTGCCCAGGTGGCCGGGAGAGCGCTGCTGTGCCAGCAGCTCGCTCGCGGGCCATTCGTGCACGACCGACCAGCACAACGCGCCGACCAGGCTCAGCACCCCGAGACCGGCGGCCAGCGCCAGCGGCCATTGCGACCATGGGGTTCGCGGCGCGCGTTGGGCGCCGTGGCCAATGCTGCGGGCAATGCCGGGCCACAGATCTTGGCTGGGTTGTACCTCGCGCGGCACGGCTGCCAGCGCGGCTTCGAGCGTATCGAAACGGGACGGATTCATGCGGCCTCCATGGCGATTCCGAGTTGCTGTGCCAGCAGCCGCCGGGCGCGGTGGAGCTGCGCCTTGCTGGTGCCGGTGGCGATGCCGAGCATCGCGGCTGCTTCCTCGTGGCTGTGGCCGTAGACACCGACCAGGATCAGCACGTCGCGCGCGCCCTGCGGGAGCCGTTCCATGGCCGCTTCGACGTCGAGCGTGCCCGAGGCCTCGGCGCCGTCGGGCAATTCCAGCGTGGCGTCATCCAGCGTGCCGGCCTCGCGCAGCGCGTCGCCCGGGCGCCGGCGGCGCTGCGTCAGCACCGTATTGACCGCGATCCGGTGCAACCAGGTGGCAAGCCGGCTCCGGCCTTCGAAGGATGGCAGCGCCCGCCAGGCGGCGATGAAGCATTCCTGCGTGCAGTCTTCGGCCAGCGCGGGCTGACCGGTCAGCCGCAGGCACAGGCCGTATATCTGGCCCAGGTGTGCGCGGTAGATGGCTTCGAATTTATCCTCGACCATGCCTGCTTGGAGTCGCCGCCGAGTGCTAGGGTTTGAACGACACCGCTGCCGGCGGCGGGACTTTCGCCCCCAGGGCGCACAGCGCCGAACCGCCGACCACGCCGCCGACCCCGATCAGGGTGAGGAGATTGGGTGCCTCCGGCACCAGATCGGGCAGCAACCAGCCCGCGGCCAGGAAGGTCGCCAGCGAGGTGAACAGTGGCGAGACCGCGACTGTGGCGCTGACCCGGGCCACCTCGCCCAGGTGCATGGCCTCGGCGTAGGCGCCGTAGGCAAGGAGGGTATTGAGACAGCAGAACGCCAGCGCCCAACCCTGGGTTGGAGTCAGGAGCCGCAGGTTCCCCGGGTGTGACAGCGGCGTGAGCACCAGCGCACCGCCCACGAACAACAGCCACAGCAGTTGCGGGGAAGTCCATTCCCGCAGCAGGCGTTTCTGGGCCAGGCTGTAGATGGCCCAGGCCAGGGAGCCGGTGAGCACCAGTAACACGCCGAGTCCCAACCGGGAACCGCCGACAATCAACAGCGGCAGCCGGCGGTTGAAAAACAGCACCAGGCCGGCGATCAGCAGCGCCGCGCCCAGCCACTGCAGGCGGCTGAATTTTTCGCGATACACGACCAGGCCCCCAAGCAGCAAGAACAGGCTCGCGCTCTGCCCGACGACCTGGGCCGTCTCCGGTGAGCTCCGGCGCAGACCGACCACGAACAGCGTGTAGTTGAGCGTCAGACCGATGACCGCGACCAGCAGCAGCGCTATCAGCCCCGGCGCGAGCCGCCACGGATGGGGCAGGGCACCGCGGCGCGCGAGAAACGCTCCGATGACGATGGCCGCAACCAGGAACCGGCACCAGGTGATGGTGCAGGTGTCGAGCACCGGCGCCACGACATCCAACGCCAGCGGCAGCACCCCCCAGAACAGGGCCGCCACGAGGGCCAGGAGAAATGCGAGGCGGCTATGGTGCGGCAGAGCGGGGGAATCCAGGAACCAGGCCGGCGGCAGGATGCGCATTCTGCGCCCGGCGTCGCGCACAAGGCAATCTCCTGCCGCGGTCGTACACCGTCGTCGTCGGTGCGCTTCAGGAGGGTATTGCGTTAGGATATCGCCCCGTCGAGACCCGTCCGCCGCGTTGAGGAGCCAACATGAAACTGATCACCGCCGTCATCAAGCCCTTCAAGCTCGATGAAGTGCGCTCGGCCCTCTCGGAGCTGGGCATTTCCGGCATGACGGTAACCGAAGTGAAGGGCTTCGGTCGGCAGCGCGGCCACACCGAGCTGTACCGCGGCGCCGAGTACGTGGTCGATTTCGTACCCAAGACCCGCATCGAAGTGGGCGTCCGCGACGACCTGGTCGATCAGGTGGTCGACGCCATCGTCAAGGCGGCCAAGACCGGCAAGGTCGGCGACGGCAAGATCTTCGTCAGCGACATCCATCGCGTGGTGCGCATCCGCACCGGCGAGCTTGACGATTCCGCGCTCTAGGGCCTCGCCGGCGCGCGCCGGTAGCGCGTCAGCAGTTTGAAACTGCCAAATTCCGGTTCGTCCGCCTCGAAGCTCTGGCGCAAGACGTTGCCCCCCTGCTCCAGCTCGTAGCGCCAGCTGCGTGAGCCGCGGTTGGTGTATTTTGCGCGCACCACGAATGCACTCTGGTCCCAGCCGCTGCTGAGACTGGCCGCGCCCGTGCTGTCGATGCGCGACACGGACTGCCCGGGTAGAAAGTGGCGCGCGGGGTCGGAGTCGCCGATGATCTCGACCGCGTCTCCAGACAGCGCAATCTGCAGTTTCGCGGGCGGACGCAACTCAGCCGCCAGGCGCTCGCGGATCTTGTCCGGCTCTTCCGGCGGCATCACCAGCGCCGCGAGTTCATTGGGTCCACGGCCCGCGCCGGTACGCTCATCATCATTGCCGCCACGCGAGCCCGGCGCGATGCCCTGGTTGTGGCGCGGCCGCATCCGTTCACGCTGCGCCGCGAGCAGTGGGCCGAGCTTGCGATCGAAGTCATCGCTCCCCGCCACCTCCAGTTGCCAGCTTCCGGCCAGCGCAACAGTTGCTCCAGCCGGCTGCGTCGCGAGTGAGGAACAGGCGCTCGCGCCCAGCGTGGCGACGAGCACGAATCCGGCCGGTATCAGGCGCCAGGGCGATCGAGGTGGCATGGTGAGCAGTATGGACTGCCGGTGCGCCTATTGGTTCGCGCGCTGGTCCGCGCCGGGACCGGTGGCAATGAGCGCGCGCAGTTCGCGAAGCCGGCGCTCGACGACGGCCGCATTGTCGTTGCCCATGCGCAGCAGGAGTTTCTGTCCGCTCGAGCGGGCTTCGAGCTCTGGATCGGCAAATTCCCAGAACACCTTTGGCCGCACCAGCGCCACTGGCCCCGCAGGCCGCGGCGTTGCCAACAGATGGTCGATGACGCTGACCAGCCGATCATTGAAATAGCCCTGCGGATAGCCCAGGTCCTGGTAGGCGCGTTGGAACAACGGGTAGTAATGCTGGTACAGGCCGTTGACGGTGCGCATGTCAAGATTGCCGATGATCGCGATGATCGGCGCATAGCGTGCGGCGTTGTGCTCATCGAGCGTGGCCTGCTCATCGCCGCCGCTCACCAGCAGCGCGCCGCCGGTATTCTTGAGCGGCCGCAGTTCCACCGCCAGGCGATGGCGCGGCAGGTTGTCGACCGTGGCGACAAGGTGGCGGATGAGGTTCTCGGGCCGCAGGAAAGTCCCCACGGTGCCGATTCGAGGGAGCGCGCTCAGCGCCGCATTGAACGGCGCGTCGCTGTCGTCCAGTGCCGGGAGCGCCGCCATATCGGCCCCTGGCGCCGGCATTGGGTTGGCAATGGGCGGCACGGCCTCTGGCGTGGCTGGCGCGGTGACGGGCGGGGGTGGCGCCGGGGTGGGCGCGATTCGTGACCACCAATACCACGCCGCGGCACTACTCAGCAGCAAGATCGCCGCCAGGACAGGAATAGACTTGTTGGACATGAGACCCTCCTCAGCTGCAGCCGGTACAGCGTATGATTTCAC
>JAYTXT010000237.1:0-5577 GCA_043742765.1 Gammaproteobacteria bacterium
ACGGTGGCGGTCGCCGTGGCGCCGAGCTGCGAGTTGACCTCGAGCTGCGCCAGCGACCAGGGACCGTGCGCCGAGCCCTCCGCGCGCAGCACCAGCGCCTCGATGTCGCCGTCGAACAGCTCCTTCTTGCGGTCCGCGAGCGCCTTGAATTCCTCGAACACGCGGTTGAGTTCCAGTTCGTCGAGTTCGAAGCCCAGCTCCTGCACGCGCTCGCGAAACGCGTGCCGGCCGCTGTGCTTGCCGAGCACCAGGTTGCTGCGCGCCAGGCCGACGTCCTCGGGACGCATGATCTCGTAGGTCTGCGCGTTCTTCAGCATGCCGTGCTGATGGATGCCCGATTCATGGGCAAAGGCATTCTCACCGACCACCGCCTTGTTGCGCGGTATCGGTTGCCCGGTGATGCTCGAGAGCAGGCGGCTCACCGGGTAGAGGCGGTTGGTCTGGATGCCGGTGCGCAGGTTGAAGAACTGCGAGCGCGTTGCCAGCGCCATCACCACTTCTTCGAGCGAACAGTTGCCCGCTCGTTCACCGATGCCGTTGATGGTGCATTCGATCTGGCGTACGCCGGCCACCACCGCCGTGAGGCTGTTGGCGACCGCCATGCCAAGATCATCATGACAGTGCACCGAGAGGCGTATCTTGTCGATGCCGCGCACGTTCTGGCGCAGGTAGCGGAACAGTTCGCCGAACTCGTCCGGCACCGTGTAGCCGACGGTGTCCGGGATGTTGATGGTGGTGGCGCCGGCTTCGATGGCGGCCTCGACCACCCGGGCGAGAAAGTCGAGCTCAGTGCGCGAGGCGTCTTCGGGAGAAAACTCCACGTCATCGCAATATTCGCGGGCAATTTTTATGGCCTCGACGGCGGCGCGCACGATCTCGTCCTGCGCCATGTTCAGCTTGTATTGCCGGTGGATGGCGCTGGTGGCGAGGAACACGTGCAGCCGGTGACGTGGCGCGGGTTGCAGCGCCTTCGCGGCCGCCTCGATATCGGCGCGTGTGCAGCGCGCCAGGCCGGCGATGATCGGCCCCTGCACTTCACGCGCCACGGCGTTGACCGATTCGAAGTCGCCGCGCGAGGCGGCCGGAAATCCGGCCTCGATGACGTCCACACCCAGGTCCGCCAGTGCCCGCGCCACCCGCAGTTTTTCCGGCTGCGTCATGCTGCAGCCAGGCGACTGCTCGCCGTCGCGCAAGGTGGTGTCGAAGATCAGGACTCGATCCGGGTCGGGTGCCATGGCGGTCTCCAGTGTCGTTAAATGGCTAGCGCGTTGCTTGCAGCCAAGGCATGCGCGCGCGCAGCTTGGCGCCGACTTTCTCGATCGGCTGGTTCATGTCGGCCTTGAGCATGCGCTGGTAGTTGTGGCCGCCGGCTTCGCTCTCGCGGATCCATTCGCGCGCAAACTTGCCGCTCTGGATTTCCCTGAGGATCTTGCGCATTTCGTTGTGGGTGCGCTCGTTGACCACGCGCGGGCCGCGCGTCAGGTCGCCGAACTTTGCCGTGTCGCTGATGTACTTGTGCATCTTGGTGATGCCGCCTTCATGCAGCAGGTCGACGATCAATTTCAGTTCGTGCAGGCATTCGTAGTAGGCGACTTCCGGCTGGTACCCTGCTTCGACCAGGGTCTCGAAGCCCTTGACCACCAGCTCGGTGGCGCCGCCGCACAGTACCGCTTGCTCGCCGAACAGGTCGGTCTCGGTCTCCTCGGCGAAGGTGGTCTCCAGTACGCCGCCGCGGGTGCCGCCAATGCCGTGCGCGTAGGCGAGGGCGCGCTTGTGCGCCTTGCCGGTCGCATCCTGCGCCACCGCGATCAGGCAGGGCACGCCGTAACCCTGCTGGTATTGGCGGCGCACCAGGCCGCCCGGGCCCTTGGGCGCGATCAGCACCACGTCGAGGTCTTTGCGCGGCTTGATCTGCTTGAAATGCACATTGAAGCCGTGCGCGAACAGGAGCGTGGCGTGCTTGCGCATTTTCGTCTTGATCGCCTGGTAAAGGCCCTTCTGCGCCATGTCGGGCACCAGCATGGCCACCAGGTCGGCGTCCGCCACGGCGTCAAGGGGTTCGGCGACCTTCAGGCCGTCACGCTTGGCATTTTTCCAGCTGGCGCCGCCCTTGCGCACACCGACGACGACCTTGAAGCCGCTGTCCTTCAGATTGAGGGCATGGGCACGGCCCTGGCTGCCGTAGCCCAGGATCGCCACGCGGGCGCCCTTCAGTGCCTTCTTGTCGACGTCTTTCTGCGAAAACAACTTCATTAAAAAATCTCCCAAGGTTCAAAAAAAACCCCGCATCGGCGGCCGGTGCGGGGTTCTGTGTTGTTGCGTCCTTCGGACCCTAGCTCAACATGCAGCACCCGCACTGACTGCTCCGCAGGAGCAGCAGCTTCGTATCGAGCAGGACGACTGATGGCTGCATGTCGCTTGATAATCCTCTTGAGACGGTCGAATAACACCACGGCATCAAGTACTTGTCAACGCAATTGGGTAAGCTAACGCCTATGCTGCTGGACCCCGCTGATTGCCAGGACGCCATCCCGCTCTCGCTCGTCACGGAAACCGGGCTCCATGCCTGGCTGGCGGGGCTCGATGCCGCCGGCGCCGCATGGCTGACGGGCCATGGCTTCCAGGCCGAACGTGCCAGGGTGCTGGCCCTGCCCGGGCTGCAAGGCACAGTCGCCGCGGCGGTCGCCGGGCTCGGTTCCCTGACTGATGCCGCACAGGTTTCGATTTGGGACGGCGCTGCCTGTGCCGAGCGGCTACCGTCCGGCCGTTACGCGCTTGCCGCCGACCTGCCGGCCGCGGTGGCGACGCAGTTTGCGCTGGGTTGGCTGCTGGGTTGCTACCGCTTCAATCGTTACCGCAGCCAGCCCAAACCCGCGCCTGCGGCACAGCTCGTGGCACCGAAGAATTGCGACTCGAACTACGCCAGGGCTGCCGCCAAGGCAGTGGGCTGGGCTCGCGATCTGGTGAACACGCCAGCCAATGAACTCGGTCCTGCCGAGCTGGCCGCCGCCGCGGCGGGTCTCGCCCGCGAGTTCGGCGGGGAATGCGCCGTCTGCGAGGGCGAGAAACTGCGGCACGAATATCCGTTGATCGCTGCGGTCGGGCAGGGGAGTGAGCGCGCGCCGCGCCTGATCGATTGCCGCTGGCCGCGTCCGGGCGCGCCACGCGTAACGCTGGTGGGCAAGGGCGTGTGTTTCGACAGTGGTGGATTGGACCTGAAACCCTCGTCCGGCATGTTGCTCATGAAGAAGGACATGGGCGGCGCGGCCTGCGCGCTGGGCCTGGCGCGCCTGCTGCTGGCCATGGACGCGCCGGTGCAGTTGCGGCTGCTCATTCCGGCGGTCGAGAACAGCGTCAGCGGCGCGGCCTACCGGCCGGGCGACGTGTGGACTTCGCGCAAGGGTCTCACGGTGGAAATCGGCAACACCGATGCCGAGGGGCGCCTGGTGCTCGCCGACGCGCTGGCCGATGCGGACGCTGAGCGGCCGGATCTGCTCATCGACCTGGCGACGCTGACCGGGGCCGCGCGCACGGCCCTGGGTCCCGATCTGCCGGCGCTGTTCGCGAACCAGGCAGCGCTCGGTGACGCCGCGCATGCCGCGGGCGAGGCAGTCTGCGATCCGCTCTGGCCGCTGCCGCTGTGGGCCGGCTATGACGAAGAGCTGGCGAGCCGCGTCGCCGATCTGAATAACGTATCGACCGGCCCGTTTGCCGGGGCCATCATCGCGGCGTTGTTCCTCAAGCGCTTCGTGACGGCAACGCCCGCATGGCTCCATGTCGATCTCTACGCCTGGAATCCGAAGGACCGGCCGGGCCGCCCGCAGGGCGCCGAGGCGCAGGGGCTGCGCGCCCTGTACGCGCTGATCCGCAAGAAATTTGGCTGATCCATCCAACAGCCCGAGCCCGGTCGTCGAGGTCATGTACGCCCGCGAGATGTGGCCGTGGGCCTTGCTGGGCATCACCTGTGGCCTGGTCGAAGGTGGCACCGTGGCGGTGCTGGTCAAGAAGGGTTTTGCCGGCCTGGCGCCTCCGCATATGGTGGATTTCGCGGTGGCAGTGGTCAGCGGTGCCCCCGCGCTTGCCAACATCTCCAGTTTCGCCTGGGCCAACCTCGCCCACGGCCGCGCCCGGGTCGGCGTGCTGGCGAGCCTGCAGGCGGCCTTCGCCATCGCGGTGGGCCTGGTGGCGCTGGCGCCGATTGCCCCCGGCGGCGTGGCGCTCACGCTGGTCGCGGTGATCATCGCGCGTGTGCTGTGGGCCGGAATCCTCACCGTGCGCGCCGCGGTCTGGAGCGCCAACTATCCACGGCACGTGATGGCGCGCATCACCAGCCGCATCGTCATGGCCAGTTCGCTCGGCATTGCCGTGGTCGCGCTGGTGGCCGGCTGGATCCTCGACCAGCAGGCGCGCTCGGCCCGCTGGCTGTACCTGTTTGCCGCCTTGTGCGGACTGTTGGCGGCACTGCGCTATCGCGCCGTGCGCGTCCGGCGCGAATACCAGCTGCTGGCGGCCGAAGCGCAGATCGGTGCGGCCGCGGGCGCCTTCAGCTTAGGCGTGTTCCGGCAGATCCTGCGCGACGATGCGTCCTTCCGCAGCTACATGTTCTGGCTGAGCCTGTACGGCGCCGGGAATCTCATGATGACCGCGCAGCTTGTGGTGCTGTTCAGTGACCGGCTGCACCTTGCGAGCCTGACGCAGATCCTGCTGCTGACCGTGGTGCCGCTGCTGCTCATGCCGCTGTTCCTGCCGGCGTGGGCGCGGCTGTTCGATCGCGGGCATATCATCGAGTACCGTGCGCGCCAGTGCTGGGCGCTGGTAGCGGCGATCGTACTTTTGACCGCTGGTGTAATGCTGAAAATGCAGTGGTTACTTTGGCCGGGCGCCGTGCTCATCGGCGTCAGTTACGCCGGCGCGAATCTGGGTTGGAATCTGGGTCATAATGATTTTGCCTCGCCGGGGCTTGCACAGCACTACATGGGCGTGCACGTAACGCTGACGGGTGTGCGCGGGCTGATCGCGCCGCCGCTGGGCATGGCCTGCTACGAATTGCTGGAATGGCAATGGCCTGGGTGGGGTGCGGCCTCGCTCCTGCTGCCATTGAGCCTGGTGAGCGCAGGCGCGATAGGCTTTGTGAAGATGCGCAATATGGCGCGCGAAACTGCTGCAATAAATTAGATGAAGAAATTAAAACAACTCATTGATATAAGAAAGTATTCCAGCTTGGTCGTGGACGGCCTCAAGCAGACCCCGGCGCGCGCCATGCTGCGGGCAGTCGGCTTCAACGATGCCGATTTCGCCAAACCGCAGATCGGCATCGCCTCGACCTGGTCGAACCTCACGCCCTGCAACATGCACATCGCCGAGCTCGCCCGCGAGGCGGGCGCGGGCGCCGATGCGGCGGGCGGCAAGAGCGTGCCGTTCAACACGATCACGGTTTCCGATGGCATTTCGATGGGCTCGCCGGGCATGCGCTATTCGCTGGTGTCGCGCGAAGTGATCGCCGATTCCATCGAGACGGTGGTGGGCGCCGAGGGCTTTGACGGCCTGGTCGCCATCGGCGGCTGCGACAAGAACATG
>JAYTXT010000238.1:0-5193 GCA_043742765.1 Gammaproteobacteria bacterium
ATCACGCCCAACAGTGTCGACTTGCCGGTGCCGTTGCGGCCGATGAGACCGACGCGATCGCCCTCGTTCAGGCTGCAGGCCGCCTGGTCGAGGAGCGGTGTCAGCCCGTAGGCGAGTCCGGCGTCGAGGAGGGTCAGCAGTGACATCGCCTGGAGATTCCGGCGTTGACCTAAGAGGTCACGCACTATGAAGATGGAGCGGGTGATGGGAATCGAACCCACGTTAGCAGCTTGGGAAGCTGCAGTTCTACCATTGAACTACACCCGCTTGGGGGCCGTGATTCTATTCGGGCGCCTGCCAATTCGCCACCTATCGGCCGCCCATCACCCCATGCCGGGAGAGCGCGCACCCGCGTATGATTCCCGCGATGCGCCGCAACGAGGGCGCGGTCCCGTCAACCGAAGCGGAGCCCTTACCATCATGCCTCTAAGAGCTATTGCCGTGCCCGCACTCGCGCTCCTGTTCCTCTGCGCTCTCGCGCCGCCCGCCCTTGCAGCCGATGCCGCGCCGAAGCCGCGCGCGCGTGACCTGGGGATCCCGTTCGAGGGCACGCCGGGCAGGTTCAACGCCATCACCGACGTCGATGGAGTCCTGGTCGGTCACACGACACTGATCTCAGGCAGCGGCAAGCTTACGGTCGGCAAGGGCCCGGTGCGCACCGGGGTTACGGCGATCCTGCCGCGCGGCCCGTCCTCTATTGAGCGCTTCTCGTTTGCCGGCTGGTTCGCGGAAAACGGCAACGGCGAAATGACCGGCACGACCTGGGTCGAGGAATCCGGCTTCCTCGAAGGTCCCGTGATGATCACCAACACTCACAGTGTCGGGGTGGTACGCGATGCGGTCATCGCCTGGCGCGTCAACCACGGCCCCGCCGACAGCACCGGTGCGTGGTGGTCGCTCCCGGTGGTTGCCGAGACGTGGGACGGTTGGCTGAACGACATCAACGGATTTCACGTGAAACCCGCACACGTGTTCCAGGCCATCGACGGCGCCCATTCCGGGGCTGTCGAGGAGGGCAGCGTGGGTGGCGGCACGGGCATGATCTGCAATGGCTACAAGGGAGGCATCGGCACTGCATCGCGCAAGCTCGCCGTGAAGGACGGCGGCTATACCCTGGGTGTCCTCGTGCAGTGCAACTACGGCAGGCGGGCGAACCTGCGCATCGCCGGCATCCCGGTAGGCGCGGAGATATTCGGAGAGGACCCCTACGCCTTTGTGCCGTCGGACCTCCAGGAGCGCGGCTCCATCATCGTCGTGGTCGCGACCGATGCGCCACTGCTGCCGCATCAGCTGAAACGAATTGCCCGGCGCGTGTCCCTGGGCCTCGGCCGCGCCGGCAGCACCGCCGGCAACGGCTCCGGGGACATCTTCATCGCGTTCTCGACCGCCAACCCCGATGCCAGCAAGTCCGTCCCCCTCGCCAGCCTGCACATGGTGGCGAACGATTCGCTCGACCCGCTGTTTGCCGCCACCGTACAAGCCACGGAGGAAGCCGTCGTCAACGCGCTGATCGCGGCCAAAGACATGACCGGGATCGATGATCATCACGTGACCGCGCTGAACCACGCGAAGCTGCGCGAGGTGCTGGCGAAACACAACCGCCTGCTGCGCTGATTCAGCGCACTGCCGGAACTCAGCCTCGCTGATGCAGTTCGATGACGTTGCGATCGGGATCGCGCACGAAAATGCCCTGCGCGCCCGGCCCGAACCTGATCGGACCGCCGCTCAGGGTAATTCCCACCGCCTCCAGACTCGCCTTGGCGGCCAGGATGTCCGGGCACAGCAGCGCGAAGTGGGTGATGCCCGCGTACTTTTCCGGCACGTCCATCAGGATATTCGGCTCGGCCGCCTGCGCTGCGTTGAGCACCAGGTTGATCTCGACGCCTGAGGGATGATCGAGTATCGCCACGGGCTCGGGGCCGATCGGCCCCGCGGTCTTCGTGAACCCGAGCAACTCATAGAAACGCACCGAGCGCTCGAGATCGTGCACGCGGATGCCGATGTGCGCCAGGCCGGCGATCGGGATGGGTGCGCCCTTCATCAAGCGCCCGGCTGCGCCTTCGTCGCCTGCCAGCGCTGCAGGATGCCGCGCGCCTGGTTGCTCGCCGGATCCATCAGCCGCGCGTGTTCCGCAGTCTTCGCAGTGAGTTCGATCACGTAGCCATTGGGATCACGGAAATAGATCGAGCGCACGAAGTCGTGATCCGAGATGCCGCGCGTTTCCATGCCGCGCGCCTTGCCCTTCGCCAGCATCTCGGCCAGCACCGGCGGTTCGACTTCGAGCGCGATGTGCAGGTCGAAATCGTGCTGCGCCTTGAACTCGAAGGGCATGTCGGGCGCTTCGAAGAATGCCAGGTACGAGCCATCGTCGAGCCGGTAGAAGGTGTGCAGCACAGCGGTCGGGCGCCCGGTCTTGGTCTCGCGAATCTCGAGGCTCCCGGAGAGCGGCAGACCGAGGAAATCCTCGTAGAACTGCCGCGTCTGCTCCGAATCCCGGCAGCGATAAGCGTTGTGGTGCAATCCTTTGATCATGGCAAGCCCCTACAACGCGGTAAAAGACTTTCCCTTGTTGGGTTCGACCACGTACTGATAGAAAGCCTCGTTGACCTTGCCCCAGCTCTTGAGCGCCTTCATGTTGCCAAGCCAGCGCGAGATATTGGCGTACGGGGTGAGGATGCAACCGATCACTTCGCCGCCCACGATCATGATCGAGCCCAGGTAGTCGGCCAGCGAGACCGCATCACCGCAGAGGAAATTATTGCGCGGCCCGATGAGGTTTTCGTCGAGTACTTTCAGCCAGCCCAGCGCCTTCTCTTTTCCCCAGGCGATGGTGGCCGCCTGTACCGCCTCGTCACTGCGGCGCATGAACGGAAAAATCTGCGGGTACAGGAAACCGTAGGAAAAATCGCGATAAAAACCCGTGTTGAACCAGTCCAGCCGCTCGTTGACCTGCGCGCGCCGGCGCGGATCGGTGGGGTACGCAGCGGAACCGTGCTTGTCGGCAAGGTACTTCAGGATCGCCGAAGACTCGGTAAGCCGGAACCCTTCGTCTTCGAGCACCGGTACCTGATGGCTCGGATTGATCGCGCTGTAGGCTGGTCCGTACTGTTCGCCGGTAAACAAATCGACAACTTGCATGTCAAGCGCGATGCCCGCCTCGCTGGCGAACAGCATGACCGGGCGGCTGGTGGTGGAAACCGGATGGTAGTAGAGCTTCAAGACGATTCTCCCGCGAGCGGTAATAGCCGGCGAGCGGCGCGCCCGCACGGTGGCCCTGCATTGTGCCACCTGCGGAGAGTCCGCGCACACTGCGCTATCATGGCCCGGATGACCCCATCGATGACTACCTACCAGCGCGAGCCGTCGGCCGGAGCAAAATCCCGCTCCATGATGTGGTAGAGCGCGCCGGTGTAGCGCTCGGCCGACGAACGCGCCATATGCGACCATTCCGGCAGGACGTAGCCGCTGCGAAGTTCGGGATAATCCTCGAAGTAGATGCCAGGAGCGCCGGTCTTTGCCAGCAGCACATCCCAGGCCTTCTGCCGCGGGTACCAGTGCGTCTCGTATTTGAGGTACTCGCCGTCGCTCGGATGCCTCACGAACAGCACGGGCACGCCGCGGGCGCGTAGCCGAATAACGGCCGCGGCCGCGCGCGCCACCTGCCGGTAGAGCGTCTGCTGGTTCTCGGCCAGTTCCTTTGCTGTCGGCGGCGGCGGGCTGAAATCCTCAGCCCAGATACGCCGTGCCAGAGCGCGGTACGCAGAGTCGGTCTCGAGTTTGCTCCACATGTAGGATTGCCGATCGGCTTCCGAATTCGACAGCTTGCGTACTACCGTGCCGCCCCGCAGGCCCTTGCGCTGTGGCCACTCCTGGCGCCGCAGCACGGTGAACAACGCATAGTCCGGGTCGTAAAATGCCAGGTACGGCTCGATGAGGTGCATGGACAGCCATTTGCCGACGCGCTGCGACGGTGATTCCCGCTGATACGCCCTGAGAAAGTCGCTGCGGTACTCGTAACCACTGAAGAATACGTCGGGTGCAACGCCGACCAGCACCCGACCCTTGAAGTTCGGATCGTCCGCCAGATCGTCCAGCGCAAACAACGGCGAGGTGCCAACCAGCGCCAACTGAATCGGACGGTGCCCGGACAGCCGCTCCCAGACCGGCAGCTGGATGTCGAAGAACGTGCGCGACGCACCGACCAATACCGTGGCATGGCCGTCGCCGTTATCGATCCGTCGCCGCTGGCGCGCCCACAGCTCGGCGTCATCGCGCATGCTCGGCACCACGCCGAAATCACGCCAGTGCCATTCCCAGGCGCCCGTCAGCGCGGTCGCCAGCAGCATCGCGCCCAGCAGCATCACCGGCCACGGGCGGTCCGGGACATCGCGGACCGGCACCGGTTGCGCGACTCCCGGGCGGTCGGCCGCCGTAAGGCGCTTAGAACTGGAAGTAGATGAAGGCATTGCCCGCCCCCTGTGAGATAACGATCAGGAAGGCCATCAGGCCCCAGCCCAGGGCGATCAGGGCGGGCGGTACCCTCGCCAGTGCCGATTCGAGCGTGCGCTCGCGCATATACCAGTGCACCGCGACCAGCAGCGGCATGATCGCCGCCACCGCAACGATGAATACCGTCGGCAGGATCGGCTTGGCGGCGCCATTGAAGCCGAGCATGCCGCGCAGCACCCGCCAGGCGATGGTGAAATCTTTCGCGCGGAAGAATACCCAGGTCAGATTTACCAGCATGTAGGTGACGAGCCCAAGGCCGAACAGCGCCAGCGGACCCGGCCGGTATCCGGAAAACAGGGCGCGGAGCCTGCGCTCGGCGACCAGGTAGACGCCGTGCAGCCCGCCCCAGACCACGAAGGTCCAGTTCGCGCCGTGCCACAGGCCGCCGAGCAGCATCGTGGTCATGAGCGCCACGTTCAGACGCACCGGCCCGTGCCGATTGCCACCGAGCGGAATGTAGAGGTAATCGCGCAACCACGAGGACAGCGTGATGTGCCAGCGGCGCCAGAAATCGGAAAAGCCCACGGCGGCATAGGGAAAGCGGAAGTTATCGGGCATGTAGAAGCCCAGGCACAGCGCGGCGCCAATGGCCGTGGTCGAATAGCCGGCAAAGTCGCAGAAGATCTGCCCGCTGAAGGCCAGGGTGCCGATCCAGCCATCGAGGAGCCCTGGCGCGTTCGCGCT
>JAYTXT010000239.1:0-8014 GCA_043742765.1 Gammaproteobacteria bacterium
CAGCTGCAGGATTCGGAGCTGGTCGTGTTCATCACCCCGCGCATCGTCGCCGCGCGTCCGGCCGCCGACGCCACGCCCGATCCGGGCTTGCAACAGCTCGAGCGCGCCGATCGCGTGCTGCGCGGGCAGGGGTCCCCGTGAATACGGCTCGCGGCCCTGAGCAAGTGCTGGCCCGCCAGATTCAGGAAGAACTGCGCGCCGCGCTCGATCTGCGCCGCACCGATGTGGCGCGCCTGGCTGACGCGCCGCTGCGCGAGCTGGCCGGGCGTGTGGTGCGCCAGAATATTGCGCGTCGCGAGCTGCCGCCCGGCACCGATACCGAGACCCTGGCCCGCATGGTTGTGGACGAAGCCCTCGGCTACGGTCCGCTAGAGCGGCTGCTGGCCGACCCGGGCATCAGCGAGATCATGATCAACGGCCCGGATGCCGTGTACGTCGAGCGAGCGGGGTTGATCGAGCCGAGTCCGGCGCTCTTCAGCAGTGAGCAGTCGCTCCGCAGCGTGATCGACCGCATCGTTGCCGGCGCCGGCCGGCGCGTCGATGAGGCTTCACCCATGGTGGACGCGCGCCTCCCCGACGGTTCGCGCGTCAACGTGGTATTGCCGCCGCTCGCCATCAGAGGACCCTGCGTCACGATCCGCCGATTTTCCGGGCCGCGGCTCGATCTGGCGGCGCTGGTGCAGCGTGGCACGTTGAGCGAGCCGATGGCGCAATTTCTCGCCGCTGCGGTGCGTGCGCGCCTGAACATGGTCGTCTCGGGCGGGACCGGAGCCGGCAAGACGACGCTGCTCAACGCCATCGCCGGCCTGATCCCGGCCCGTGAGCGCATTGTCACCATCGAGGACGCCGCGGAACTGGCGCTGCAACACGATCATGTGGTGACCCTGGAGGCGCGGCCGGGAAATCTAGAAGGTCAGGGCGAAGTCACGATTCGCGACCTGGTGCGCAACGCACTGCGGATGCGGCCCGATCGCATCATCGTCGGTGAATGTCGCGGCGGCGAGGCTCTCGATATGTTGCAGGCCATGAACTCCGGTCATGAGGGTTCGCTCACCACGGCGCACGCCAATTCCGCGCGCGACCTGCTGTCGCGACTCGAGGTCATGGCGCTGATGGCGGGCATGGAATTGCCGCTCGGCGCGATCCGCGCGCAGATCGCCGGCGCCCTCGATCTCATCGTGCACCAGGCGCGCTGCGCAGGGGGTGAGCGACGCATCAGCAGCATCGTCGAGATTGTCGGCTGTGACAGTGGTGTCGTGCAGACGCAGGAGCTGTTTCGTTGCGATGCCGCCGGCGTACACCGCGGATGCGGGCAGGTTCCGGCCTGCTATGAGCGGTTGCACGCTGCGGGTCTGCTCACCGACACGGCCCTGTTCCTCGATCGCCCCCCAGGCGGAGGCCTGTCGTGTCTCTCGCCCTGAGCGCCTTGGCGGTTGCCGTGGCCGTGTGTCTGGCGGTGCCCGGATTGCTGGCCGCCGTGCGTGCGTGGGCGACGCGCTTGCGCGCGTCGAGGCAGGTCACGGTTGAGCAGGATCTGCCGGAGACCTTTCTGTTTGTCGATTCCGGCCACTTTGCCGCCTTGCTCGCCGGCTCGGTGGTCGCGGTGTCCATCGCTGCGACGATGCTCGCGCACAGCGGTCTGCTCGGCAGCCTGGCCGGCGCGCTGACTCTCCTGGTGCCCGCCGCTGGGGCCCGCTGGTGGCGGTTGCGCCGCCGTCGCGCTCTGTTGCAGCAGCTCCCGGACTGTCTCGAGTTGCTGGCGGCGTCGCTCCGTTCCGGCCTGGCCTTGCTGCCCGCAATCCAGCATCTGGCGCGGCACCAACCGCCGCCGATCGCCCAGGAGCTAACCCTGGTGGTTCGCAGGCAGCGCCTGGGCGCCTCGCTCGACGATGCTCTCGAGGATCTGCAGCGGCGGATTGGCGGTTCCGAGGCCGCGTTGTTTGTCACCGCGATCGCTGTTGCGCGCCAGCTCGGCGGCAATCTGTCCGAAGTGCTGGTGCGCCTGAGCCAGACGCTCCGGGAAAAGCAGGTCATCGAAGGCAAGATTGCCGCGCTGACGGCGCAAGGGCGCCTGCAGGCGCGCATCGTGGGCCTGTTGCCCCTGGCGTTGCTGGTGGTGATGACGCGGATGGAGCCACAGGCCATGCGGCTGATGTACACCACCCCACCGGGCTGGGCGGCCCTGCTGGTGCTCGCGGTGCTGGAGATCACGGGCGCGCTGCTGCTGCGCAGGCTCGTGCGTATCGACGTCTGAACAGTCATGGCTTCCCTGTTCAGTGTTGGCTTTGCATGTTGCGTGACCGTGGCGTCGCTGCTGTTGATCCTGCTCGCCAGCCGTTGCGGGTTGCGCGTCCCGGGACGGTGGCTGGAGATTGTGGGTACAGCCCTGGAACGCGCCGACGTGGATGGCACGTTGAGCGCCGCTCAGTGGCTCAGCGTGTTGTTCACGTCCGCAGCCGCTGGCGCCGGCACCTGTCTGCTGCTGTCTGGCGCCACTGGGCTGGCGCTGGGTGCGCAGGCGGCAATCTGTGCAGTGGCAGGGGCCGCGCTCCCCTGCATCGGTCTGCACGATCGTATTTCGAAAAAACAAAACGCCGTCGCGCGTGAACTCCCGGGCTACCTGGATCTGCTGACGCTCGGCCTTGAATCAGGCTGTGCCTTTGGCGCGGCGCTGCAGCTCACTGTCGCTCGTTCGCCGCCCGGCCCGCTGCGCGCCGCCATGCAACGCGCACTGCAGGAAATGCGGGCCGGGCGCAGCCGTGCCGAGGCGCTGCAGCGGCTCGAGCGACGGCTGGGCGTCCCCGCACTCAGTGCAGCCGTGGCCGCCATCGTCCAGGCGGAAGCCACGGGAGTCAGCCTGGCGCCGGTCATGCGCTCCCAGGCGCTACGCGGCACTCAGGAACGCTTCGCGCGCGCCGAAAAGCGGGCGATGGAGGCACCGGTCAAGATGCTGGCGCCACTGGTGCTGTGCATCTTTCCATGCACCTTCATCGTGATCGGCTTTCCGATCGCGGTGCGGCTGTTCTGGGCCCAGTGAGCGATGCCATTGGAACGGCTCGTCATCAATGGCATTCCCGGCCTCTGGCGCGTCTCCCGCTGCGACACGTTTGTGAGTCGGGCGCTGGGTCAACTGGCAGCCACTCCCGCCGAGCGGCAGCGGGTATGGTGGTTCCGCCCATGCAGCGCGGTCCACACGCTGTTTCCCGCCACCCCGATCGATGTCGCGTTCTGCGATCGCCATGGACAAGTCATCCGCATCGTGGCGCCGTTGCGCGAGCGGCGCTGGGCCGCAAAGCGCGGCGCCGCCAGTGTCTGGGAATTTCCACCCGGCGTCGTCGCGCAGCTGGCGTTGCGCTGCGGCGACTGCTTGAGCACATGCGCTTAGGGTTCACGGTTTCGGGTGCGCGCGGGCGCGGCGCCACGCTGATCGAATTCGCGTTGGCGTTGCTGCTGGGCGTCATGCCCGTGGTGCTTGGCATCTTGCAGGTTGCGGCACTGCTGGTGGCGAAGAACACCTTGAATCTCGCCACCTTCATGGCCGCCCGCCAGGGGTCGGTGCTCGGCGCCGATCCAGGCGCGATGAACCGTGAGCTGGCGCGCGCCCTGGTCCCGCTCTATGTGCGCTCGAGCCGGGGCGGAGTGGCGCCGGCCGACGCGGTTGCGGCTGCCTACGGTGCGGCGTATATCGATGTTGAAACACTCGACAGCCTCGTGGTGCTGAATCCCACGCGCGCCGACCTGGCCCGGCATGGGGAGCTGCGCAACGGGAGTCGTGTCATCCCCAATGACTCCATCGAGTTCCGCTCCCCGGCAGTGCGGGCCGCCAACGTGCTGACGATCCAGGTTGTTCATTGCCAGCGCCTGGTGGTACCTGTGCTCGGGCCGGCGCTGGCCGCGGCGCTGACCTGGCTGGACTCCGATCCGCGCCACCAGCGCTGCCTGGCGGTGGGGCGCGCGCCGATCGTGGCCCGCGCGAGCCTGGTCATGCAGAGCGATGTGCATGCGGATGCGCTGCGCTAAGATGTGCACATGCTGCAACACGCGCTTCGCGCCTGTCTGGCCTGCGGCCTGGCCGCCATGCTCGCCGCCTGCGCCCGCGAACATCGGGTGCCGGCGGTTGGCACCCTGGAACGTCATCGCTTTGAAATCGCGGCGCCGGCCGCTGAGCAGATCGTCGCGATGCCGGTCCGCGAGGGTCAGGCCGTCAAACAAGGTGAGGTGCTGGCCGAGCTCGACGGCGGTTCGCTGGCGGCCAATCGCGCCAGCGTGGCGGCGCAGGCCAGCCAGCTGCGGCACCGGCTCGATGAGCTGACCCACGGTGCGCGCGCCGGTGAGATCGCGCAGGCGCGGGCGCAGGTCGCAGGGGCGGTCGCGCAGCGTGACCAGAGCGCGAAGGAATACCAGCGCCTGGCCGACCTCGTCGGCCGGGGCCTGGTCGCGCAGGCGCAGGTCGATCAGCAGCTGCAGCTGCGCGACAGCAGCGCCGCCGCGCTCCGCTCTGCGCAGGCGGGGCTCGACCTGTTGCTGCAGGGCACGCGCAGCGAGCAGCTCGAACAGGGCCGCGCCGCGCTCCGCTCCGCCGAGTCGCTCCTGCGACAGCAGGACGTGCTGCTCGGGCGCCTCAAGCTCGTGGCGCCGGTCGAGGGGGTGATCGAAGCGCTCCCGTATCGCCTGGGCGAGCGGCCGGTTGCCGGCGCGCCGGTCGTGATCATGCTGGCCGGCGGCATGCCCTACGCGCGCGTGTACATCCCCGAACCGCAGCGCGTCTTGCTCCACGCGGGGCAGTCGCTCCAGGTGCGCGTCGACGGCGTGGCGCAGCCCTTCACGGGCACGCTGCGCTACATCGCCGCCGAGGCGAGCTTCACGCCGTATTTCGCGCTCACCCAGCGCGACCGGAGCCGGCTGGCGTTTCTTGCCGAGATCGATCTGCCCGAGCCCGCGGCGCGCAAGCTGCCGGCGGGCGTGCCGGTCGAGGTGCTGCTGGGCCGGGCGCCGTGAGCACGGCTGACGCGGCGATCGAGGCGCACGGCCTGACGCGCCGCTTCGGTCCGGTGGTCGCGGTTGATCACGCCGAGCTGTCGATTCCACGCGGGCGCATCTACGGTTTTCTCGGGCCGAACGGTTCGGGCAAATCAACCACGATCCGCATGCTCTGCGGCCTGATCAGGCCCACCAGCGGCACGATCCGGGTCCTGGGTCTCGATATTCCGAAACAGTCCGAAGCGCTGCGCACGCTGATCGGCTACATGACGCAGCGTTTTTCGCTGTGGGAAGACCTGAGCGCCCGCGAGAACCTCGAGTTCATGGCCAGCATCTACACGCTGGCGCCGCAGCTGGCGGTACAACGCATCGCCGCGGCAGTGGAGGAATACCGTCTCGCCGAATTTCTCGAGCGGCCGGCGGGCACGCTCAGCGGCGGGCAGAAGCAGCGCCTGGCGCTCGCGGCGGCCACGCTCCACGAACCGCCGCTGCTGCTGCTCGACGAGCCCACCAGTGCCGTCGATCCGCAGAGTCGCCGCGATTTCTGGGAGAGCCTGTTCGCGCTCACGGCGCGCGGCACGACCATCCTGGTGTCGACCCACTACATGGACGAGGCCGAACGCTGCCACGAGCTGGCGATCCTCGATCGCGGCCGGATCGTCGCCAACGGCGCGCCGCAGCGGCTGATGGCCGATCTGCCGCTGCAGGTTATCGAGATCGAAACCGAGGACACGACGGGCGCGCGCGCCGCGCTTCGCGGTCTCGAATCAATCCGTTCACTGGCGCAGCTGGGGCTCCGGCTGCACGCGCTGCTGGCACCGGAGGTGGCGGATCCGGTGGCGCTCATTGAGCACCTGCTGGCCGCGCGCGGCGTGAAAGCGCTGGTGCGCCGCGCCGAGGCGAGCCTCGAAGACGTGTTCGTCGGCGCGACGCTGCCGGGCGCTGAGCGGGCGCACTAGATGCTGCCCGCACCGCTCCGCCGCGCGCGCGCGATTGCCGTCAAGGAGCTGCGGCAGATGTCGCGCGATCGTCTGACGCTGGGAATGATAGTTGGCATTCCGCTGCTGCAGATGCTGATCTTTGGCTACGGCATCAACTATGACGTGCGCCACGTCCGTGCCGGGGTCGTTGATCTCGCCAACACGCAGGCCTCGCGCTCGCTGATCGCGGACATCGCCTCGAGCCAGGTGGTGGATTTCGTCGCGCGGCCCGCTGGCGCCGAAGAACTGCGGCGGCTCATCGTCAGCGGCGAGGTGCATGCGGGCCTGTACATCCCGCCGGATTTCGAGCGGCGGCGGATCGATGCCACGCGGCCGGTGGCGCAGCTGATCGTCGATGGCACGCGCCCAGGCGTCGACACGGCGGTGCGGGCCATCACCGAGACGCCGCTTCCGGCGCGCAGCGGTGTCGCGCGGCGCAACAGCCCGGCGATCGAGGTGCTCACGGAATTCAACCCCGAGCGGCGCACCGCCGTGCAGGTGGTGCCGGCGCTGATCGGCGTGATCCTCAGCATGACGATGGTGATCTTCACGGCGATCGCGCTGGTGCGCGAGCGCGAGCGCGGCAATCTGGAGCTGCTGATCACCACGCCGGTCCACTCCATCGAACTCATGGTCGGCAAGCTCCTGCCCTACATCGGCGTGGGATTGATCCAGACCACGCTGGTGCTGCTGGCGGGCGTGGTGCTGTTCGATGTGCCGATCAACGGCAGGCTGCTCGATTTGTACCTCGGTGCGGGGCTGTTTATTGCCGCTACATTAGGCCTGGGCCTGGTGATCTCGACGGTCGCAGCCACGCAGTTCCAGGCCATGCAGCTCGGGTTCTTCACGCTGCTGCCCTCGATCCTGCTGTCCGGGTTCGCGTTCCCGTTCGAGGGCAGCCCCAGGGTGGTGCAATACATCGCCCAGGTACTGCCGCTCACCCACTTCGTCGAAATCCTGCGCGGCGTGATCCTGCGCGGCGCCACGCTGGGCGCGCTCTGGCAGCCGGTGGCCAAGCTGGCTGTGTTCCTGGTGCTGGCCGTCGCGCTCGCCGCGCTGCGCTTCCGCAAGCGCCTGGATTAGCGCCTGTTGCCTGCGCCCGTTGTCGATTGCTCATAAGACTCAGTCGTGCTACATTTGTAACACTAAACATTTTCTCGCTGGAGACCACCATGTCCACCGCCACGACCACCATCCGCCTGCCCCCGAAACTTCGGTCTCGTGTGCAGACGCTGGCCAGGCAGTCGGGTCGCTCGGCGCACAGTCTGATCATCGAGGCGGTGGAACGGCACGCGGCATATGCAGAACAATTGCGAAACCTGGTCAAGGAAGCGATGGCTGCCGATGCTGAAATAGACCGCACCGGTGAGGTGTATCGGGCTGAGGATGTTCACGCCTGGATGGGGCGCCTCGCCAAAGGTGAAGTGGCGGCCAGACCCAAACCGTGGCAACGGTAGTTTATTCCGCTCGGGCATTGGCGAATCTCGAGCGTATCTTCCGGTTTCTGCGGGATGAGAATATTGCCGCTGCGATCGCTGCGGTAACGGCCATCCAGTCTGCCGTTGAAAATCTTGCGCCGCACCCCCTCATCGGGCGCCGTGTCGACGGCGAGATTCGGGAGTTGATCGTGTCGTATGGCCAGACCGGTTACATTGCGCTTTACCGGTTCTTGATCCCGCAGGACCAGGTTCGGATACTCGCTGTTCGTCACCAGCGGGAAGTGGGGTTCCTTGCTTAGGTGCGGCCGCGTGCAGATTCCAGGCAGTACGGCGTTTGACCGGCTTGCGGGGATGGCGGACGAGCCTTAAAGTGCCGGGCCTTTACCTGCCATAAGTGCCCAGGCTATGACGTCCGCAGATCCCAGTTCCTGGGTGGTCAACAAGTTTGGTGGCTCGAGCGTGGCCGACGCGGACTGCTTCGCCCGCGTCGCCGCGATCCTCGAATCGCACCCCGGCAAACGCCTTGCGGTCGTGCTCTCGGCGTGCCGCGGTGTGACCGACGCCTTGCTGCAACTGGTGCTCCTGGCCGAGCGTCGCGACGAAGCATGGCATGCG
>JAYTXT010000240.1:0-6324 GCA_043742765.1 Gammaproteobacteria bacterium
AGAGGTACCGAAGTGGTCATAACGGCGCCGACTCGAAATCGGATGGTCGGGTAATTCCGGCACGTGGGTTCGAATCCCACCCTCTCCGCCACTCAGTACCGTCCCTCAGTCTTCCTTCGGCCCGTTGCCGATTTCGGCGTTGAAGCTGCGCGCCAGCGATTCGGCGAACAGGTGCGGCAGCCGCCCGTCGGGCATGTCCGTGATATTGCGGAACCGCTCCGCCGCGGGGCTCCCGGGGTTGAGTGGCGCCGGGTCGAGGCGCTGCGTGAATTCGATAAGCGCCGGACGCAGCGCCCGCATCAGCGCGGCGTCGTGGCGGCTCGCCAGCCCGAACAGTTCCCGTAGCCATTGCACGGCATCGAGCTGCCGCTGGTCGTGACCTTGCAGGAGCCGCGCCAGCAGCTCTTCCACCGGGAGATTTTGCAGCGCCACGCGCTCGGGGTCGTCCGCGGTGGCGCACAAGCCCGCGTCCTGGCGGATTTCGCGCTGCGTCCGCGCCAGCTCCTTGATGCCGACCAGCGCTTCGCGCAGCAGCAGGCCGGCCAGTTGCAACAGGCGCTCCTGGTCTTCAGACCGCAGCTGCGCGCTGTCCATGCCGGCGCCGCGGCAAAACGCCTCGAGCGCAGTCGTTACCGGCGGCTGCGCCTTGCCAGCCGCCGCCGCGCGAGTGGCGGCCAGTGGGCGCGGCTTGTGTTCCGCGGCCTGCTGCGCAGAGTCGAATTGGCGGAGGGCGGACTCGGCGACCGGATTGCCCCAGGGGTCGAAGGCGCGGCGCGCCGCGCTCAGATCCGCGTCGTTCGTGAGCAACTCGCTGATGTTCAGATTGGCGCCGATGTCCAGCTGCATGCCACCCGTGTCCTCGCCGGCGGGGCGGACGCGGAAAGGCACGATGGCGCTGGGGTCGGTGACCGTGCTGTCGTTGTCGCGCACGCCGATGCGATAGCCGCCGAGTCGCAGCGTATCGCCTGGGCGCAGCGGCTGCGGCCCGAGCCGGCCGACCGGGTCGAGTTCGTCGTTGATGAACAGGCCGTTGGTGCTCGTGTCCTCGACGATGAAGCTGCCGTTGCGGTAGCTGATGCGGGCATGGTGGGCCGAAATGAAGCGCTTCGAGTCCGGCAGCACCCAGTCGTTGTCCGCGGCACGGCCGATCGTCCCGCCCGCCTTGTCAAGGATCAGGCTGGCGTGGTCGCCGAGCGCGGCATTCTGCTCACTTATGACCGTCAGGCGTAACGCCATCAGCCCGATCCTCGGCAAAAAGGGTGTCGACTCAATATAATAGACCGGTGGGGCCCACCCGGGCTCCTGCAATCGGATACAGATGGCATCCAATCACATCTTCAAGATTATGTTCGTGAACCAGGGCAAGGTTTACGAGGTCTACGCGCGCAAGGTCAGCCATGGGAGCCTGCTCGGGTTTGTGGAAATCGAGGAGCTGGTTTTTGGCGAGCGTTCCAGCGTCGTGCTCGACCCGGGCGAGGAGCGCGTCAAGACCGAGTTCGCCGGCGTCAAGCGCAGCTTCCTGCCGGTACAGTCGGTGGTGCGCATCGACGAGGTGCGCAAGCAGGGGGTCAGCAAGATCGTCGCGCTCGAGGGCAGCAACGTCGCCACCTTTCCTGGACCGCTGTTTTCCAACCCGGCCGGTGATTCCGGCCCGAGGAAATAGTTGGTGCTGATACTGCCGGGCGCACCGGCCAGCTCGGCATTGCGGCGCGCCCGGCTCCTCGCTCGCGTGCAGCGCGTCGATGCCGGCGTGCTCTCGCTCCAGTCGCGTTACCTGCATTTCATTGATTGCGCTGCGCCGCCCGATGCGGCGCAGCGCGCGCAGCTGGTGCGGCTCCTGGCGCTGGAAGCCGGAGCGGCGTTCGCGGAAGTCGCGGGCTCATTGCTGGTCGTGCCGCGCCCGGGGACGATTTCCCCCTGGTCCAGCAAAGCGACCGACATCGCCCGGGTCTGCGGGCTCGATTTCGTGCGGCGCATCGAGCGCGGAGTTCAATACACCTTCGAAGGTACGCTCAACGCCTTGCCCGCCGCGTTGGGCGCGCCACTCCATGATCGCATGACCGAGGCGGTGCTCACCGCGGCCGCGGCGGCTGCGGCGCTGTTTGGTGCGGCCGCACCTGCGCCACTGCGCCGCATAGCTCTCACGAGCGGACGCGCAGCGCTGGTCGCTGCCAACCGCGAGCTGGCGCTCGCGCTCGCCGATGACGAGATTGACTACCTGTTTGCCACCTTCCAGCGCCTCGCGCGCGATCCCACCGATGTCGAGCTCATGATGTTCGCGCAGGCGAATTCCGAGCATTGCCGGCACAAGATATTCAATGCCGACTTTGTTATCGACGGCGTCGCGCAGCCCGAGTCGCTGTTCGCGATGATCCGCAACACTCACGCGCGCGCCCCCGCCGGCGTGCTCTCGGCCTACCGCGACAACGCCGCCGTGCTCGCCGGCGCAAAGGGCACCCGGTATTTTCCGGACCCGGCGACCGGCGTGTACGGTGGCCACGACGAACCGATCGACATCGTCATCAAGGTCGAGACTCACAATCACCCCACGGCGATTGCGCCCTTTCCGGGCGCCGCCACCGGTGCGGGCGGTGAGATCCGCGACGAGGGCGCCACCGGCCTGGGCGCCAAGCCGAAAGCCGGTTTGGTCGGCTACTCGGTCTCGAATCTTCGCATCCCCGGTTACGAGCAGCCCTGGGAGCAGACCATCGGTTCGCCCGCGCGCATCGCCACGGCGCTCGAGATCATGCTCGAGGGGCCGATCGGCGCCGCGGCGTTCAACAATGAATTCGGTCGCCCGAGCATTTGCGGTTATTTCCGCAGCTTCGAGCAACAGCGCCCCGGCGATCCGCCGGGACGCGCACGGGGCTATCACAAGCCGATCATGATCGCCGGGGGTCTGGGCAACGTGCGGCGCGCGCACGCCCTGAAGGGCGAGGTCTCGGTGGGCGCGCAGCTGGTGGTGCTCGGTGGTCCGGCGATGCTCATCGGGCTGGGGGGCGGCGCGGCCTCGTCGCTGGGCAGCGGCGCCAGCAGCGAGGATCTTGATTTCGCCTCGGTCCAGCGTGGCAACCCGGAAATGCAACGGCGCGCGCAGGAAGTCATCGACGCCTGCTGCGCGCTCGGTGCCGACAATCCGATTGAGCTGATCCACGACGTGGGGGCAGGCGGGCTGGCCAACGCCGTGCCCGAAGCGGTCGCCCACAGCGCGCGCGGCGCGCGCATCAACCTGCGCGACGTGCCCAGCGCCGAGCCCGGTATGTCGCCGCTCGAGATCTGGTGCAACGAAGCGCAGGAGCGCTACGTGCTGGCGCTCCGGCCCGCCGGAATCACACGCTTCGCCGCCATCGCGCAGCGCGAGCGCTGCCCCTATGCCGTAATCGGCGTGACCACCGCGGATGGCGAACTGATCGTCGGCGATCCGCTGCTGGGCGGTGATCCGGTGCACATGCCGATCGAAGCGCTGCTCGGCAAGCCGCCGCGCATGCGGCGCGAGGTGCGTAGCGCGCCGGCGCCGCAGGCACTGAGCGACGAATTCAGGGAGGTGAATCTGCGCGAGGCGCTGTATCGCGTGCTGCGGCTCCCCGCGGTGGCGGACAAGACTTTCCTGATCACCATCGGCGACCGCACCGTCGGTGGCTTGATTCACCGCGACCCTTTCGTCGGCCCGTGGCAGGTGCCGGTGGCCGACGCAGGCGTCACGCTCAGTGACTACTTCCAGCACACGGGCGAGGCCATGGCGATTGGCGAGCGCACGCCGGTAGCGCTGCTCGATGCGCCGGCGTCGGCGCGTCTGGCGGTCGCCGAGGCGGTGACGAATATTCTGAGCGCCGACGTCGCGGCGCTCGGCGACATCCGCCTGTCAGCCAACTGGATGGCGGCCTGCGGCGAGCCGGGTGAGGACGCCGCGCTGTACGCGGCGGTGCGCGCGGTGGGCGAGGAATTCTGCCCGGCGCTCGGCATCGCCATTCCGGTCGGCAAGGATTCGCTCTCGATGCGAACCACGTGGCAGCAGGATGGTGCGACGCGCTCGGTGGTCGCTCCCATGTCATTGATCGTGTCGGCGTTCGCTCCGGTCGGCGATGTGCGCCGCACGCTGACGCCGCTCCTGCGGCTCGATGTGGGGCCGAGCTCGCTGCTGCTGGTTGACCTGGGTGAATGCCGCAATCGACTCGGCGCCTCGGCCCTGGCACAAGTCTACGGCGCGCAGGGCGGCGCGCCGGCGGACATGGAAAATCCCGAGCTGCTGGGCCGCTTTGCCGCCGCGCTCACCGCGCTGCGGGCACGCTCGCTCATCCATGCCTACCACGACCGCGCCGACGGCGGGCTGGCCGTGACGCTGGCGGAAATGGCCTTTGCCAGCCACTGCGGTTTCGAGGTCACACTCGACCCGGCGCGCGGCAGCGCCCTAGCGCAGCTGTTCAGCGAGGAGTGCGGCGTCGTGCTGCAGGTGCCGACCGCGCAGCTCCACGAGGTCTGGCAGGAACTCACAGCCCAGGGCCTGCAGGAGTGCAGCCGTGTGATCGGCCGGCCGCTGACCGAACTGCGGCTGCGTTTCACGGTCGGCGCGGAAACCCTCGACGAACCGTGGGTAGAATTGCACCGTGCCTGGTCCGAGACTTCCTGGCAGATGCGCCGGCTGCGCGATGATCCCGATTGCGCCGACGAGGAACAAGCGGCGGCGCTCGACAGCGCGGCGCCGGGACTGCGTTGGCAGCTGAGCTTTGACCCGCAGCAGGATATTGCCGCGCCGTATATTGCCAACGGCGCGCGGCCGCCGGTGGCCGTGCTACGCGAGCAGGGCGTCAACAGCCAGGTGGAGATGGCGGCGGTGCTCGAGCGCGCCGGCTTCGAACCGCACGATGTGCACATGAGCGATCTGCTGGCCGGTAGGCGCTCACTGCACAGTTTTCGGGGCCTGGTGGCCTGCGGCGGATTTTCCTACGGCGACGTGCTCGGGGCCGGCGGCGGCTGGGCGAGCTCGATCCTGTTTCACGAGGCGACACGCCGCGAGTTCGCCGACTACTTCGCGCGCCCCGACACCTTTACGCTCGGCGTATGCAACGGCTGCCAGATGCTGGCGCTGCTGCGCGAGTTGATTCCTGGCGCGCAGCACTGGCCGAAGTTCCTGCGCAACCGCAGCGAACAGTTCGAGGCGCGCCTGAGCCTGGTGGAGATCCTGGACTCACCCTCGCTGCTGCTGGCTGGAATGCACGGCTCGGTGCTGCCGATCGCCGTATCCCACGGCGAAGGGCGCGCATCCTTCATTGCCGACGCTGACCAACAGCTGTGCGCGGAGCAGACGCTGATCGCCTGTCGTTACAGCGACGGCCGTGGCAATGCGGCGCGGCTCTATCCGGCCAACCCGAACGGTGCGCCGGCCGGCATCGCGGCGCTCACCACGCCCGATGGTCGCGCGACCATCATCATGCCGCACCCGGAACGGGTCTACCGCACGGTGCAGAATTCCTGGCACCCGCGCGATGCCGGCGAGGACAGCGGCTGGATGCGCATGTTCCGCAATGCGCGCGTGTGGGTGGGCTAACTTACCGCTCAGCCCGACTGCGTATTCTGCGGCGGCGCGAGGTTGCGGATCGATTCGTCGGCGAAGAAGCGCCGCATCAGCATCGCTTGCTGCAGCCGGCCCTTGCGCACATAGACCTGGTAGAGCAGATCCTTGGTGACTTCGACCAGCACGCCGGCCAGCTGGTCATCGAGCGTCGGCAGGCTCGGGTGCGGATCGTTGTCGCTGCCGAAGATCACCCGCTTGATATCGATGAAGGTCGGGCTGTCGAGGTCAGCCATCGCGCGCACGTCGTTGAGCTGGTCGAACACACGGAGCTTGCCGGCTTCGCCAAGGTCGGCAAAGGCGGCCTGCATGGTGCGGCGGCACATGCTCGCGAAGGCGTGGTAGCTGGCGTTCGAATAGCAGACGAGGGCCTCGCGGAACAGCACCTCGACCTCTTCGGGCAGGTAGGTGAAGCTGAACTTTTCGCGCGGTCGTTCGACCTCGCTGAACTGGGCGCCAAGCTCGACGCGGTTATTGCCGAACATCTTCACCGGGAAGCGCAGGAAAATAGGCGCATTGCAGGAATCACACCGGTAGACCACGCCGACGTGTTTTGGCCGGTGCGTGACCAGTTCGTCAAAGCCCGGCACGGCGATTGGCGTGATGTGCGAGAGCACCTGGCAATGCGGACAGGTCAGGGCGAGATTCGCTTCCTGATCGTGATGCAGCCGGCCGCCGGCATCGATATGCGTGGACATATGCGCCTTGTTTTACCCCGCGCGGCCTGAAAAATCCCCTGGGCAGCCGCTGCGTTG
>JAYTXT010000241.1:0-8198 GCA_043742765.1 Gammaproteobacteria bacterium
CTGCGAGCGCTGCGTGTCGGGATCGAAGCGGCGGAGCGAGTCGATGTGCTCATCGAGCAGGTCGATGCGCACCGGCGAATCGAAACCCATCGGCCAGACATCGAAGAGCGAACCGCGCAGCGCGAACTCGCCGGGCCCGCTCACCTGGCTGACGCTGGCGTAGCCCGCCTCGACCAGGCGAGCGCGGAGTGGTTCGATCGCCAGCGGTGCGCCACGTTCGAGCGCGAAGCTGCGTGCGCTCACGTAGCTGACCGGCGGCAGCCTGGCCAGCAGGCTGTCGGCGGTCAGCAGCAGGATGCCGCGCCGGAACTGCGGGAGCCGCGCGAGCGTGGCCAGCCGTTCCGAGACGATGTCCGGGTGCGCTGAGAACTGGTCGTAGGGCAGGATCTCCCAGTCCGGGAGCGCGAGGATCTCGAGCTCCGGGCCGGCGAAGAAGCGCAGCTCGAGCGCCAGGCGTTCGAGTTCGCGTGCGTCGGCGGCCACACAGGCCCAGGGGCGCGCATCGGCCAGCGCGGCTTCCGCGAGCGCCAACGCCCGCGCGCCGGCGTGCAGCGGCAGCCAGTGCAACTGGGATGCGCCCGGTCCTGGCAGGGTGGGTCGGAGCAGAGCGGACATGCAAAAGGCGGCCGTGCCGGCGGCGGGCGGCCGGCTTCATTGGCTTCGGCGCGGGAGCTTACCGGGCTGCGGGCTGATTACAAGGGTTGCGGCCGTCGGCCGCGGCGGGCCGCTTCAGGGCCCGGTAGCGACCGCGTCGATGGCACGATCGTGCTCGAAGAACACGCTGAACCCGGCGTAATCCCAACGCGTGATCGGCGGCGTGCCGACCGCATCGTGCCGCGTCTGCGGGGCGCCAAATTTGGCTTCGACCGCCGCCATGGTCGCTCCGCGCGCCGGGCGCTCAACGTTCGAGGGCCGCACCACGACCTGGTCGTCGACCACCATGGTCTCGGCGGCGGCAGCGCTCCCCCAGAGGATCGTCATTGCCAGCGCCGCTCGCAAGGGGTTTCGGTTCATCGTCTGCCTCCTCGGGCCTGCGCCACAGGTCGGCCACGGCGCAGCGACAATTATAGCACCGCGGTCGGCGTCGGATCCTGCCGCAACCGCCTGAAAATGTGATGCCGTTCCGCTTTCATCGCGGTACCCGGCGCGGTCGTGATTAAATGCCCGTCAGAGACTCCCCGATGTTCCAACCGCTGTCACTGTTTGTCGGCCTGCGCTACGTGCGCGCCCGCCAGCACACGTTCTTCGTATCGTTCATCACCTGGGTGTCGCTGGGCGGTGTCGCCCTCGGCGTGGCGGCGCTGATCGTCGTACTCTCGGTCATGAACGGCCTCAAGGGCGAACTGCGCGACCGGCTGCTGGCGTTGAGCGCACACGCCCGCATCGTCGATTCCCGGCCCGCAGCCAGTGTCGACGATAGCGCCCTGGCCGCGCGAGTGCGCGCGCTCCCGGGCGTGGCCGGGGTCGCGCCCTACATGGATCTGCGGGCGCTGGCGATGCACGGCAGCGATATGCTGCCGGTGACGCTGCGCGGCATCGACCCGCAGCGCGAAGCGGCGGTAACCGACCTGGCGCCGCTACTGGTCGCAGGGAGCCTCACGGACCTGGCGACGGGGGGCGGCAAGCTGATACTCGGCGAGGCGCTGGCGGAGCAGCTCGGGGTCACGGTGGGTGATCCGGTGACGCTGCTGGTGCCGATCGCGAGCGCGAATGCGCCGCCGGAGCCGCGCTTGCGGGTATTCACGGTTGCCGGCATGTTCGCCGCGGGCATCCAGGATCACGACGCGACGCTGGCGCTCGGCGCGCTCGCCGATGTGCGCGCCTTCGCGCCCGCAGCGGTCGGCGCGAGCGGTCTGCGACTGCGCTTCGCCGATGCGCTGGCCGCACCCCAATACATGATGGCAGTGCGCGCCGCGGCCGGCCCGGGTTTGCTGGTGCGCGACTGGACGCAGGACAACGCCAGCTACTTCCGCGCCATCCGCATCGAGAAGACGATGGTGGCCTTGATCCTGATGCTTATCGTCGGTGTGGCGGCGTTCAACATCATCGCCATGTTGGTGATGGTGGTGAACGACAAGCGCACTGACATCGCGATCCTGCGCACGCTCGGCGCCGCGCCGGGAACGGTGCTGCGCATCTTCATGACGCAGGGGTTGGTGATCGGTTGGTGCGGCGTAGCCGCTGGCGTGGCGCTGGGTGTGCTGGTGGCGCGCAAGGTCGCCAGCATCGCACCGTTCCTCGAGCGGCTGTTCGGCTTCCGGTTTTTCGATGCCGATGCCTTCTACATCACCGCGCTCCCCTCCGAGCTGCAGGCCCCCGACGTGCTGTGGATCAGCGCCGCGGCCCTGCTGTTGACGCTGGCGGCCACCGTGTACCCCGCGCTCCGCGCCGCGGCCACCCCGCCCGCCGCAGCGCTGCGCTACGAGTAGCCGGTGCGCGCGCCCTACGAAGTGATGATCGGCACCCGTTATCTGCGCTCGACGCAGCGGCGCGGCTTCCTGTCGTTCATATCGGTAGTGTCAATGCTGGGCCTGGCGCTGGGCGTTGCGGTGCTGATCGTGGTGCTCTCGGTCATGAACGGCTTCGAGCGCGAGCTGCGCACCCGTATCCTCAGCGTGACTTCGCACGCGACGCTGATGGGGCTTGCCGGCACGCTGCCCGAGTGGCGCGCGGCGCAGCAGCTGGCGCAGGCGGATCCCGAGGTCAGCGCGGCGGTTCCCTATATCGAAGTGCAGGCGATGCTGGTGAACGGCGCTCGTTCGGCGCCCACCCAGCTGCGTGGCGTGCTGCCGGAACAGGAGCGGCGCGCCGTCAGCGTGGCGCAGCACATCAGCGGCGGCAGCATCGATGCGCTCGAGCCCGGCAGCTACCGCATCGTGCTCGGCGACGCGCTCGCCGAGGCGCTCGGCGTGCAGGTCGGGGGCGATGTGGTGCTGATCGCGCCGCAGGGCAGCGTGACGCCCGCGGGCTTTACGCCGACCAAGCGGCGCTTTCACGTCAGCGGCCTGTTTCATTCAGGCATGTACGAATTTGACAGCGCCTTGGCGCTGGCGCCGCTCCAGGATGCCGCGCACATCTACCGGCTGGGAGACCAGATCACCGGCCTGCGACTGAGCTTGCGCGATCCGCTGGCCGCGCCGCGTGTGGTGCGCGAGCTGGCGTTGCGCATCGGCGGCGGATTCTACGTCAGCGACTGGACACGCAATCACGCCAGTTTTTTCCGATCCATCCAGGTGACCAAGACCATGATGTTCATGATCCTGATCCTGGTGGTGGCGGTCGCCGCCTTCAACATCGTCGCGACGCTGGTCATGGTGGTGAAGGAAAAGCGTCCCGCGATCGCGATCCTGCGGACCATGGGCGCGCTGCCGCGCAACGTGCTGGCGGTCTTCACGGTGCAGGGCGCGCTCATCGGATTGACCGGCACGGCCGGCGGCGCGCTGCTTGGTTGGTTCATTTCCAGCCACATTGCCGCGCTGGTTGCCGCCATCGAGCGCCTGAGCGGGGCGCAATTCCTCGACGCGCGCGTCTACTTCATGAGCGAGCTGCCGGCCTACCTCGAGTGGCGCGACGTGCTGCAGGTCTGCACGGTGGCGTTCGTGCTGTGCGCGCTGGCGACGCTGTATCCTGCCTGGCGGGCCGCGCTCACACAGCCGGCGGAGGCATTGCGACATGATTGAGAGGCAGGGAGGCGACGCGCCCGTCGTGCTGCGCGCCAGCGGCGTGGCACGGTGTTTTTACGAAGGCTCGACCACCCTCGAGGTGCTCCGTGGGCTGAACCTCGAGGTGCGCGCCGGCGAGCGGCTGGCGATTATTGGGGCCTCCGGCTCGGGCAAGACCACGCTGCTGCAGATCCTCGGCGGACTCGACCGTCCCGACGCCGGGCGCGTCGAGATCGATGGCCGCGACCTGCATGCGCTGTCCGAAACGGAGCGCGGCGCATTGCGTAACCGCACGATCGGCTTCGTGTACCAGTTCCATCACCTGCTGGCCGAGTTCAGCGCCCTGGAAAACGTGGCGATGCCCTTGCTGGTGCGGCGCCTGGCTGCGTCCGATGCGGCGCGGCAGGCCACAGCGCTCCTGGAGCGTGTCGGCCTTGGAGAGCGCCTGCGACATCGCCCGCACCAGCTCTCGGGCGGTGAACGGCAGCGCGCCGCCGTAGCACGGGCCCTGGTCACCGCGCCGCGCCTTGTGCTGGCAGATGAGCCCACCGGTAATCTCGACGGCCGTAATGCCGAGCAGGTGTTCGCGTTGCTGCTCGAACTCAATCGTGAGCTGGGCACGAGCCTGGTGGTGGTCACGCACGACACACGGCTCGCCGCCCGCATGGACCGCGTGCTCGAGCTGGACAACGGAATTCTGCGCTAACGCAGCGCTTTTGCCACTGGTGTTGCACCGCGCCGCAGTCGAAACTGGCGCCTGACCGCCGATCGCCACACCAGCTCCAGTCCCCAGCGGCCGAGCAGTCCTGCGACCACGGCGCTGACCAGACATCCGAGCAGAAAGGGTTTCCAGTACGGCCCGAGTCCGTGCTCCAGCCAGCGCCAGCTGGGCTGGAACGCGAAATGCCGCGGTGTCCGGTGCAGCAGCAGGGCGCCCAGCCGGTAGGCGCCGTAATAGAAGGGCACCACCGTGAACGGATTCACCACCCAGGTGCTCACCAGCACCACCGGCAGGTTCAGCCGCCAATACAGCGCCGCCAGCACGGCGCCGATGGTGTGCACCGGGAGCGGGATGAACGCGATCGCCAGGCCGGCGCCGAAGGCTGCAGTAATTGAGTGGCGGTTGAGCGACCACAACAGCGGGTCGGTCACGCGCGCGCCGAACATGCGCAGGTACCAGCGCCCGCGGCGTGTAGCCACCCATTGGGCAAGTTGCTTGACGAGTCGGCGCGGCATTCGTGGGCCACTCTAGCAGCCGGGGCCGCGCCCGCGCAGCCACCGGGGCGTTATCGTGACGGGCATCCAGGCCCTGGGGCTCCTCGCCGGGGTGCTGGCGGCCCTGGGCGCGCATACGCAGGGCCTGCCGGAGGCCGTGGGCTGGTTGGCGATGCCGGCCATGCTGCTCTGGTTGGCGCCGCGCCTGCGGCCGCTGGCGGCCTTGTGCGCCGGGTTCCTGTGGGCCTGGTATCCGTTGCAGCAATACGCTCACGCCCGCCTGGGCGCCGCCTTCGACGAGCAACTGCTGGTCACGGCGCAGATCGAGGGCCTGCCGCTGCGACGTGGCGCGGATGAAATCCTGACCGCCCGGCTGTCGCCGAACCAGTCCGGGGCGCTGCCTGCCTCATGGTTGCGGGCCACGCTGCGCTGGCCGGACGCGCCCCGGGTGCGTGCGGGCGAGCGCTGGCGGTTGCTGGTGGCGCTGCACGCCCCACCCGGATCCGCCAATCCGGGGTCCGCCGCGTTTGCCCTGCAACCGCTCCGGTTGCGGTTGCACGCAGTGGGGCAGGTCCTGCCCTCAGCCCTCAACCAGCGTCTGTCGGCGGCGGCGCCGGGCCTCGACGTGCTGCGTGAGCGCATTGCCCTTGCCATCGCGGCCAGGGTCAGCGAGCGCGACGCAGCGGCGCTGATCATAGCGCTCGCCATCGGCGATACGCAGCGGGTCTCGGTGGAACAATGGCGGGTCTTCAACGCAGTTGGCATCACGCATCTGGTCGCCATCTCCGGTCTGCATGTCACGCTCTTCTGCCTGGTGATGGCGTGGTTCGCCGGGAAACTGTGGGACCAGCTGCCCAGGTTGCAGGCGCGCGCACCGCGCCACAGCTGTGCGACGCTGGTCGGCCTCATTGCCTCGCTCGCTTATGCGCTGCTGGCCGGCTGGTCCGTGCCGACGCAGCGCACACTGCTGATGCTGGCGGCCTGGCACGGCCTGCGCTGGGCCGCGCGGCCGCGTCCCGCCGCACGGACGCTCGCCGCCGGCGTCGTCGGCGTGTTGCTGCTTGATCCGCTGGCACCGTTGGCAGCCGGCTTCTGGCTGTCCTTTCTCGCGGTCGGCGCGCTGCTCGTGCACGGCGCGCAATCGTCGCAGCCGGCCTCGGGATGGCGTGGGCTACTGCACACCCAGGGCTACGTGATGGCGGCGTTGGCGCCAGTCACCGTCGCGGTGTTTGGCTCGATTTCCCTGGCAGGGTTCGGCGTGAACCTGCTGGCCATCCCGGTGTTCAGCCTGCTGCTGGTGCCACTGATCCTGTCGGCGACGCTCATGCTGGCGCTCTGGCCGGCGCTCGCCACGCTGCTGTTCAAGCTGAGCGCATTTCTCATCAACGGGTTCTGGCCGTGGCTGCACGCCATCGCCGGCAGCCAGCTGGCACTGTGGCGCATGGCGCCGCCGCCGTGGTGGTACGCGCTCGCGGCGGTTGCACTCGCCGTGGCCCTGCTGCCCTGGCGTCCGTGGATGCGCTGCACGGCGCTGCTGGCGCTGCTTCCGGCCGCGTTTCCCGCATCCAGCCGCATCGCTGCAGGAATCCTGACGGTCACTGTGTTCGACGTCGGGCGCGGCGAGGCGGTATTGCTGCGCACCGCGGAGCATGCGTTGCTGTACGACGATGGCGAGGTCTGGGGCAGCGCTGGCGGCACCGCCGCCAGGGTGCTGGTGCCCGCGCTCCGATACTACGACGTCCACGCTCTCGACGTGCTGCTCCTGCCGCGCGTTGATGGCGATCGTGGCGCGGGAGTCCTGGCGCTCAGCGCGGCGCTGCCGCTGCGCACTCTGGCCGCGGGCGCCGCCGGTGCGTTGCCACCGGAATTCACGCCTTGCCAGGCGGGCGCGCGCTGGCAATGGGATGGCGTCGATTTCGAGATCCTCGAAGCGGCGTCCTGCACGCTGCGCGTCCGTGTCGCGAACTGCACGCTGCTGCTGCCCGGGTCGGCAGCGGGCGCGGCGGCGTCGTTACTGTCGCAGACGCGGCCGCCAGCAACCGCCCTGGTGCTGACGCCCTCTGAAAGCGGCACGCTTGCGCGCCTGCGCGCCTCTACCGGGCAGGCGGCGGCGCATTGGTTGCTGCTGAGCGCCAGCGCGCGCGTCGCGGGCAGCGCGAAACCCGCCGCGGCCCTGCAAGCCTGGCGGGAGGCCGGCGCGCAGACGCTCGTCACGGGGGTCGATGGCGCGCTCGAACTGCGCTGCGGGCCGGGCGCCTTGGGCACCCCGCGCCGGTGGCGACGGCCCTAATGATAGGTCCCACCCTGGCACCTTAGGTATCATGCGCGCTCGGAATTAACGCGGAGCTGACCAGCTGATGTGGGAAATCGTGCGTGCCGGCGGCTGGATGATGGGTCCGATCATCCTGTTCTCGATTATCGCCGTGGCGATCATTCTCGAGCGCCTGTGGACACTGCAGGACCGGCGCGTGCTGCCGCCCGATCTCACCAAGCGTGTCTGGCAGCTGGTCGAAGCCAACCAGGTCAGCGACCAGGTCATCGTCGCCCTGCAGCAGAATTCGCCGCTCGGCAAGGTACTGGCCGCCGGGCTTGCGAACCGCCACCGTTCGCGCGAGGCGCTCATGGAGCGGCTCGAGGACGCGGGCCGCCATGTGGTCCATGAGCTTGAACGCTTCCTGAATACGCTCGGCACCATTGCCGGCGTGTCGCCGCTCCTCGGCCTCCTGGGCACGGTCGGCGGCATCATCAAGGCCTTCAACGCCATCAACGCCGGCGGCATGGGCGATCCGCGCCTGCTCTCGGGCGGCATCGCGCAGGCGCTGGTGACTACGGCCGCGGGCCTGTGCGTGGCGATACCGGCGCTGATCGGCTACCGCTACCTGCGCGGCCGGGTCGACCGCATCGTCATCGAGATCGAGAAGGACGCGATCCAGCTTGCCGACGCCCTCGAGTCGGCGCGGGCGAGTGCGCGGGCCGACACGCCGTGAACCTCAAGCCGCGCCGGCACGAGGAGCCGGAGATCAACATGGTCTCGCTGATCGACGTGGTGCTGATGCTGGTGATCTTCTTTATGCTGTCGGCGAACTTCGCCGGCGAAGGACGCCTGCGTATCCATCTGCCGCAGGCCTCGTCGGTGCCGATCGAGCGCAAAAGTCCGGCGGCTCTGGTGGTCACCGTCACCGCCGGCGGCAGCTACCTGGTCAACAACCGCGAACTGGTCAACGCCAGCGCCGATACGCTCCGCAGCGCCATTGAGCAGGTCGCGCCCTCGCAGCACGATGTACCCGTGAGCCTGCGCGCCGACGGCCGCGCCACGCACCA
>JAYTXT010000242.1:0-20855 GCA_043742765.1 Gammaproteobacteria bacterium
GTGAGCAGGTACGGCCGGATCACTGATCCCCGCGCCGGGATGCTCGTGCGCGGCTTGCGGTACAGCGTCTCCATGCCCATCCGGCGCATCAGCGTCCTCACGTGCCGGCGGCCCACCGCGTGACCCTCTTTTTGCAGCTCGCGCGTCAGCTTGCGCGCACCATAGAACGGCCACTTCAGATGCAGCTCGTCCAGTCGCCGCATGAGCGTCAGATCCCGCTCTGGCAGCGCACGCGCCACGTAGTACACGCTCGAGCGGCTCAAATCCAGCAGCTGCGCCTGGCGCTTGACCGGCAACTCAGAACCCCGATCCATCATCGCTTGGCGCTCAGAGCGGGGAATTTCCCGAGCGCTTGTTCTAAAAAACTGTTTTCCATGGTCAGCTGTCCGACCTTCTCGCGTAGCTCGCGAATCTGCTCCTTGCCATCATCGGCGATCGCCGTCCCGCCGAAAACGCTCGCCAGGTTCTCCAGTGCCTGCGTCTTCCAGGCCGCTACCTGGTTCGGGTGCACCTCGTGATGGGTGGCAATCTCGGCTATCGTCTTCTCGCCTCGAATCGCCTCCAACGCAATCCGCGCCTTAAATGCCGCAGAATGATTTCGTCTTGGTCGTCTCATGGATCTCGTCCCTCCGGTGGTTCGCCGGCCGGCCCAAAATCCACTTATACCCGTGTCCTAATTCCCGAAGCCACCTCTGGGAACGTCGGCAAGCACCAGGTCAACGTTGTGTGTGGCCAGATCGCTCATGAACGCTTCGACGGACCGGTCTTCATGAACAATGACCCGCATCTGTACTTCGAGGCGGAAGGCTGGCTCGAGAATGCGGTAGACGACCGACTTGGCGAGGGCATCAGCCGCGCCCACCACGAACTGGACGGGGCGGTGAGCCAGTCGTCCGTTGGCTACATCGACAAACTCCCGCCCGAGGCTGAAGATCTCCTCCGCGTAGCGCAGCGCGACGCGGCCGAAATCCGTGAGCACGAGCCGGCGTCCCTGACGCGCGAAAAGTTTCTCACCCAGCACGTCCTCGAGCCGGTGAATCTGCGCGCTGATGGTTGGTTGCGCGAGGTGCAGCACTCGGCTCGCGCGGGTGATGCTGCCTTCCTTGGCAACCACCGAGAAGTAGCGCAGGTGGTGATAGTTCAGGTGTTCCATGCCTGAACAATACCAAGGTTTATTCTTTAACATATGTCTATTCTTTCTAATAGTCTTTTAATCGGGCGACGGCTAGGCTGAGATTCCCGACGGAGGAAGTAACCATGAACAAAACCGCTGCCACGACGACAAGCCGCGCTCGAACCGGTTTCGGGCGCTATGCGCAACGTGGCCGACAAGCCCATCGCGACCTTGACCAGGGAGCCGAAGGAAACTACCCCGAAGATTCGGTTCTGAGAATTGCTTCGTCCCGCGTGGGCGCCGGCGTCATCGATTTAGACCAACTTCAGAAGCATATTCGGACGTTGGTGACGCTCGAGGAGACCGGGGCTCCGATGCTCAGCTGCTATTTCCGCCGCCAGACTGAACGCGCTGACATGAATTCTGTCTTCAAGCAGCGCCTCCGGGCACTCCGCAGCGCTGCACAAGAATCGGAGCGCAAGCACCTGGACGAGGCGTTGAATGATATCAATCAGTATCTGACTACGCGGCTCCAGCCGGCTACTCAAGGTGTGGCGCTGTTTGCGCGTGGTGGCACGGTAGCGTTCTTCCTCGGCCTGCAGTTCCAGGTGCCGCTTGAGAATCGATTGTCAATGGGTTCGCTTGCCGACATCTATCCGCTGGTCGAACTCAAGGACACCTACGACCGCTATGTGGTCGTGATCGCTAACGAGGATAAGGTGCGCATTCTTGAGATCAACCTGGGCGCGGTGACGCGCGATGTCTGGACCGAGCAGCCCGAACTCCGGGAACGCGTAGGCAAGCAGTGGAGCCGCGAGCACTACCAGAATCACCGGCGGGACCGGGGAGCTCGGTTCCTGAAGGAAAAGATCAGCCTTATCGAACGCCTGATGACAGCGGGTGGCCACACACACCTCATCCTGGCGGGCAGTCCGCGGGTCACGGACCGGATTCGCAGCGCACTGCCCTCGCGCCTCTGGGAGCAAGTCATCGACAGCGTCGGCGCTCCGGCGAACTCCACTATCGCCGACGTCGTAGCCGCCACCTTGTCCACTTTTATCGAGTTCGAGCAAGAAGCGTCGCTCGATACCGTGGCCGAGCTCGTAGCTGCAGTGCGGCGTGGCACGCTGGGCGCCGCCGGGACGGTCGCCGCGCTCGCGGCGCTGCGGCACGGTGCGGCGGATGTGCTCGTCATGGCGCAATCGTACCAGCCAGGGCCGGCCTGGCAGTGCCAGAAGTGTGAATGGGTCGGTGAGAGTGCGTCGTTACCAGCCAGCTGCCCGCAGTGCGCCTCGAGTGAGGTGCGGCCGGTCAACATGAAGGAGACGATGGTCAGACTGGCGGAGAGGCAGTCGGTTGAGGTGGAGCTTGTTGAACACAGTGACGCGCTCATGGCCTTGGGCGGTGTCGGCTGCCTGCTTCGCTACGCCACGGTGCCGTCGCAGCCGTCGACTCCATGAAGACCCAACCCACCGCATGGGCCGTGATACTCGCAGGTGGCGACGGTTCCCGATTGGCTTCGCTGACGCGTGATGATCGAGGTCATGCGGTGCCCAAGCAGTTCTGCTCGCTCGCCGGCGGCCCAACACTCCTGGCCGATGCGGTCGAGCGCGCCGGGTTCGTCGCACCGCGCGAGCGCACCTGCATCGTCGTGGGAAAGCAGCACCAGCGTTACTGGAGAGGAGCGGCGCGACCGCCGGGTGCGCGATACCTCATCGAGCAACCGCGGAATTGCGGAACCGGTGTCGGAATTCTCCTCGCCGTGCTGCAGATCCTCAGACGCGACCCCGCCGCACGTATCGTCTTTCTGCCCGCGGACCACTACGTTCGCGATGAGGCGGCCCTGGGGGCGAGCCTGCGCGAGGCGGTCAGGTTGGTGGCCGGAAGCGACGGCGGACTGGTGCTGGTCGGCATCGAGCCCGAGGGCGGGGACCCCGACCTCGGATACATAGTTCCCGGCGATCCGGGCCCGTCCGGTGCGTTCACGGTGCGGCGCTTTGTGGAAAAACCAGACGCGTCACAGGCGCGGACCTTGCTTTCCAGCGGTGCAGTCTGGAACAGTTTCATCTTTGCTGCCGATGGCACGACGCTACGGGGCATGTTGCGCGCACGCCTGCCGTGGATCGCGGCCGCGATGTGGGGCGCGCTTGAACGCGATGGGCGTCAAGGCGGTGACCAGCGCACACTTCGGGCACTCTATGAGACGTTGCCCACGGTAGATTTTTGCCGGTCCGTATTGCAAGGGAATGAAGCGATGTTGCAGTTGCTGACGGCGCCGGCCTGCGGATGGAACGACCTGGGTACGCCCCATCGGCTCACGCGTGTGTTGGCAGGTCTGACCGGGCGACGGCGGCCCAGGCCGCAACGACAGCTAGCCAGCGGATTCACGGGCCTCAACCTTGCTGCGCAGTGCGGGCAGCTGACTGCGAGCGGCTGGTTGCACTAGGCGGAATGCTGTACGCTGCACCGTTACCTTGACACGCCACGGGTTCTTTTCACGAACCCAAAGATCGGTTCGAAGTACTGGTGCGTGAACTGACGACAAACCCCTGGGTCCGGCGCGTCGTGCTAGGACTGTTCCTGGCCGCCTTGGCCCTGGGCGTAGCGACGGTGATGGCGCCGTTCCTGATACCCCTCGCCTGGGCAGGCATTCTGGGCTACGCCACCTGGCCGCTTTATGTCCGGCTGGAAACACTCCTTCGCGGGCGGCGTACGTTGGCGGCGATCGCGATGACGGTTGTTGTGGCACTCTCGGTGGTGCTGCCACTCCTGTGGCTGATCATGCTCCTGCGCGCCGAGGCTGTAGGCGTGACCGACACGCTGGTGGCGGCCTTGCGCGACGGACGCGTGAAGACACCGGCGTGGCTTGCTGCCCTGCCGCTGGTGGGGGCGGATGTCGCGCGACATGTCGATATGGTGATCGCCGATCCAGCGCACATCAAGACGGAGTTGCTGGCGTGGGCCCGGCAGTTGGATCAGGAAGGAATGGTGCTGCTCGGCGGCATTGGCCGCAACGTGGCCAAACTTGCTTTTGCATTGTTCGCACTTTTCTTTGTCTACAAGAGCGGTCGTGGTTTTGCCCGGCAATCCCGACGCCTCCTGGTCACTCTGCTCGGTGAGCGCGCCGACGGTTATCTGAATGCCGTCGCCGCGACCGCACGCGCCATCGTGTACGGTCTCACCCTCTCCGCCCTGGTGCAGGGCGCTTTCGCGGGCCTTGGGTACTGGGTGGCCGGGCTTCCGGCGGCCGGCACGCTTGCCGCCGTCACCGTCCTGGCTGCACTGCTACCCTTCGGCGCGGCGGTGGTCTGGGGCCTGGCTGGGTTATGGTTGGTATTCACGGGAGAGACCTGGGCCGGCACGGGCCTGTTGCTGTGGGGGGCGCTGGTTGTGTCATGGGTGGACAATGTCATCCGACCACTAGTGCTCGTCGGTGCGGTCAACATTCCCTTCTTTCTCGCCCTGTTCGGTGTGCTCGGCGGCGTGGTCGCCTTCGGGCTTGTGGGTCTGTTGCTCGGCCCGGCTATCCTGGCCGTGGCCTATGCCGTGTGGCACGAGTGGTTGGAAGAAGAGGCCTAATGGATAAACGCACTCAATACAGCATCTGGTACTTTCTCATCGCGTTCTTGGCAATTCAATGGGTGCACAGCATCTACGTTCAGTGGCGCACCATTGAGCCGATCCCATACAGCCAGTTCCAGGCTCTCCTGAAAGAGGAGCAGATTGAAGAACTAAGCATTACCGATAACTTCATCAACGGCACGCTGAAGAAAGCGTTGCCAGAAGGCCGGCAGAAATTTGTCACTACGCGCGTCGAGCCTGGCCTGGCCAAGGATCTTGCGCAATACGGCGTGAAGTTCAACGGTGTGGTGGAGAACACATTGTTGCGCGACATTCTGTCGTGGGTCCTGCCGGCGTTGGTGTTTGTAGGTATCTGGATCTTCGCCATGCGGAAGTTCGCCGAGAAACAAGGGTTGGGCGGCAGCTTCATGTCCGTTGGCAAGAGCAAGGCCAAGATCTACGTTGAAACGGATACCAAACAGACCTTCGAAGATGTCGCCGGGGTTGAGGAAGCTAAACAGGAACTCCGGGAGGTCGTCAATTTCCTCAAGCACCCAAGCGAGTATGGCCGCCTCGGTGGGCGCTTGCCCAAGGGCGTGTTGCTGGTCGGCCCGCCCGGTACCGGTAAGACGATGTTGGCGCGCGCGGTGGCCGGCGAGGCGGGCGTACCCTTTTTCTCCATTTCGGGCTCGGCATTCGTCGAGATGTTCGTCGGTGTGGGCGCGGCGCGCGTGCGCGACCTGTTCGAGCAGGCCAGGCAGAAGGCACCTGCCATTATCTTCATCGACGAACTTGACGCGCTCGGAAGTGCACGCGGCGGCTTCGCCATGGGCGGGCACGATGAAAAAGAGCAGACCTTGAATCAGCTGCTGGCAGAAATGGACGGTTTCGACCCCACTTCAGGCCTGGTGCTGCTCGCCGCGACCAACCGGCCCGAGGTGCTTGATCCGGCATTGCTGCGCGCCGGCCGCTTCGACCGCCAGGTACTGGTGGACCGGCCCGACAAGAGCGGCCGAGTTGCCATCCTCAACGTACACGTGAAGAGAATCAGCCTCGACCCGGGTGTAGATATGGAACAGGTGGCCGCGCTGACGCCCGGTTTCTCCGGCGCCGACCTCGCTAATCTTTGCAATGAGGCTGCGCTGGCCGCGACCCGGCGGAGCGGCAACGCGGTGACCTTGGACGACTTCACGGTAGCGGTTGAACGTATTGTCGCCGGGCTGGAGAAGAAGAACCGCTTGCTTAATCCACACGAACGCAAAGTGGTGGCTTACCACGAATTGGGTCACGCGCTGGTGGCGCTCTCGCTTCCAGGCGCCGACACCGTGCACAAAGTATCCATAATCCCACGCGGCATCGGTGCCTTGGGTTACACGATTCAGCGGCCCACGGAAGATCGTTTCCTCATGACGCGCAGGGAACTGGAGAACAAGATGCAGGTGTTGCTGGGTGGACGTGCCGCGGAGCTCATTGTGTTCGGCGAAGTGTCCACCGGCGCCGCCGACGACTTGCAGAAAGTGACCACCATCGCCCGGGCTATCGTCATGCGTTACGGCATGGACGACAAGCTGGGCAACGTGGTGTACGAAGAGGAGCGTCAGAGTTTTCTTGGCAATACCGGGCCCACGCTACCGGAGCGCACTTTCAGCGAAGAGACGGCGCGCGAGATCGACTGTGCCGTGCGTGTCATCGTCGGCAGTAATTTCGAGCGCACCGTGGCATTGCTCAGCAGCGAGCGTGCGGTGCTGGATGCCGGCGCTCAGGAGTTGCTCAAGAAGGAAACGTTGAACGAAGCGGATCTGCAGTCCCTGCGCGACGCACTGCGCGCGAGCGCAGCACTGACCTGAACGCGGCCGGCCCCGATCCGGCCGTGCCCAGGAGCTCCCAGAGGTTCGCTGAGAATGGATGCCCACTTCCTGACCTACCTGGCGATCGGCTTCTTTGCACAGCTGGTAGACGGTGCGCTCGGCATGGCTTTCGGCGTTATTTCAACCACCGCGCTGCTCAGCCTTGGGTTGTCGCCGGCACACGCCAGTGCCCTGGTGCATAGCGCCGAGGTATTTACCACCGGGACCTCAGCGGTATCGCACGGCCTGTTTCGCAACATCAATCGACGATTGGTCATCCAGCTGGCAGTGGCCGGCTCGATAGGCGCTATCGTCGGGGCATACGTGCTGTCCAACGTCGACGGCAATGCAATCCGCCCCTATGTTGCCGGCTATCTCATGGTACTCGGGCTATTCATTCTTGTGCGGGCGTTCCGCGCCGCGCCTGAGAGCGATGCTCCGCCAAAGTTTGCCGCGCCTCTGGGAATTGTCGGCGGCTTTCTCGACGCGATCGGCGGTGGGGGCTGGGGCGCGACAGTCACGTCCACGCTGTTGGGCTCTGGCCACGCCGCGCGTATCACAATCGGCTCGGTCAACACCGCTGAGTTCTTTGTCACCGTTGCGGCGGCCAGCACTTTCTTCGTTGAGCTGGGATTGGCGCCACTCGAGGCGCTCGCCGGCCTGGCTGTCGGTGGCGTCGTCGCAGCCCCGATCGGTGCCTACCTTGCCCGATATCTTCCGCGCCGCCCGCTTCTGTTCGCGGCCGGTCTGCTGGTCATGGTGTTGGCCGGCATTCAGATCGCCAGAGCGTTGAAGCTACCCTGATGGGGTTCGTGCCGGGCGGCCAATGCTGCGGCGCCTGGCCATCAGGGAATGGACCAACCCGGCCGCAGCCACTTGAGCTAACCTAGGCCAGCGGGTCTGCGTTACGCATCGGGGGGGGCGAACGCCATGTCCATCCAGCCCATCGACGACAGCAAACTCGTCCGGCAATTCCGGCAGATCCTGCTGTGGCCGCTGCAGCTCGTGCCGATCCGCGAAGGGGCGCAGATCCAGAAGCACTGGGAACTGCTGGAGCAGGGGGGCGCGGACAATCCCTGGGGCCAGGTGCGTGATGAATTCAGCTGCGACCCTGGTGATTTCCAGCTGCGGCACTACAGCGAGTTCGTGACCTTCCTGCCGTACGTGCGCCGCTTTCTTTATGGTGACGCCAAGGGTGCCGGCGCCACTGGCCGGAACGAATCGCCCATCCGCGTATTTCGCCGCAGCGATGTGGCGAGGGTGCGAATGACCTATCCGGATCTCGCGGAACCCATTGCGTTTGATGTCGTGCACATCGACTTGTGCTTCTTCTACGACATCGACGTAGTAATCCTGGTGGTCGAAATCTCCGCAACCGATGTCAGCCTGGGTCGGGTGCAGGACACGATTTACCGCTTTGGCAGGGCGTATCCCACCTATTGGGCAGCGAACGGCCACGGCGGCCATTGTCTCGAGCGCGCGGAGTGGCTTGCTGCTGACGGCAGGGTGCTGGCCGTCTCGGATTACGAGCAACGCGACCAGTACCTGTCCCATGTTGGCCGGCACCGCGCGCCGCGCTTTGCCTCGCACTGGGAGTTTTTGATGAAACCCCTGGTCCCGGATCATTCCGATGAGAAAGGACTGATTCGCTACCGTCAGATCGAGTACAGCCGCATGCCGGTGTTGATCTATGTCGCGATGGACGATGCGCGCGCGCTGACGCGCGCGGATTTCGTGCGGCTGGCTCTGGTCACGGCGGCCGGCCCTTCCGATTCGCTGCCGTACTCAGAACACTACATCCGGGACTTCGAGAACCGCTATTGCTTCGACGAATTCTGGGATGCGCAGCGCCGCGGCCGCCCTGGCACGCGCTTCATGTCCTGCGGGCACGCCTTTGCCATGGTCGGCGACGCCCATGAGCCGTTCTTCGTAGACCGCGACGGCGGGCTGCTTGGCCAGTTCCGGCACCAGTATTTCCTGCTGTTCCTGATCCCGCACCTGCACAAGGCCGCGCTGTTGATGCTCTCGGATCGCATGGCAGACACGCTGAACAGGCTGGACATCCGCGACGCCGAATCGGTCAAGCAGTTCAAGCGCACCATTCGCCAACTGCTGGAGATTTTCCTGCGCTTTACCCATCGCTACTGGTTTCACGAATTGTCTGATCAGCCGCAAGCCAGGGAACTGTTCCGGATGACCCGAGATCACCTGGGCACCGATCGCCTGTACATTGAGACCAGGGAAGAGATCGAGGATATGAGCGAGTACCTGGAGGGCGACACGCTGCGCCGGCAGGCGAATACCGTCGTGCGCCTGACCGTCGTGACCACCTTTGGCCTGATCGGCACCGTGGTCACGGGTTTTCTTGGAATGAACCTGCTGTCGCTGACCGAGTCTTCCTGGCCGAAGAAACTAGGTTATTTCCTGCTGGTGCTCATCCCCACCACTGCAGTCACCTTCTACAGCATCCTCAAGTCAAAGCGCCTTTCGGACCTGCTCGAGGCGGTGTCGGACGAAAAGCTGCCCGCTGCGGCCAAGTTCAGGGCATTGCTCGACGTCTGGAAATAGGCGCGCGACCAGCATCGGGACTAGCGCCGGTCCCGATTTTCCTCGCCGCCCATGGCGGACGGTTCGCGCTGGTAAAGCTCACACATCCGGTGCAAGCGCGCCGCCAGCGTGGGAGCCACGTCCGGCCATTGCATGCGCCAGGCCCAGTTGCCCTCGCCCTTGCCGGGGAAGTTCATGCGGTGTTCGTTGCCCTGGTCGAGCAGGTCCTGCATCGGCAGCACGATGGCATGGGCGACGCTGGCGAATGCGGCGCGAATCAGGTCCCAGTTGACCGCGTGGCCGTCCGTGACCAGGTATTCGCGCAGGTGATGGCGGTCGGCCTCGGGCGCCGTCTGCCACCAACCGAGGCTGGTGTCGTTGTCGTGCGTGCCCGTGTAGACCACTGAGTCGCGCTCGTGGTTGTGCGGCAGGAAGCGCCTCTCGCCGCCTTCGCCCCAGGCGAATTGCAGGATGCACATGCCGGGCAGCTGGTACTTGCGGCGCAACGCGACCACGTCCGGAGTGATCACGCCCAGGTCCTCGGCGATGATCGGCAGCGGGCCCAGCGCCGCGGATATGGCCGCAAACAGCGCTTCGCCGGGAGCGCTGACCCATCGGCCGTGAATCGCGGTGGGCTCGCTGGCGGGAATTTCCCAATGCGCAGCAAAACCGCGGAAATGGTCGATACGCAGGATGTCGACCATGTCAAAACTGCGGCGTATGCGTTCGATCCACCAGGCGAAACCCTCCCTGGCGTGCGCATCCCAGCGGTAGAGCGGATTTCCCCAGCGCTGGCCGGTCTCGCTGAAATAGTCGGGTGGCACGCCGGCGACGACGTTGGGGCGGCCGTGCTCGTCGAACTGAAACAGATCCGGCCGCGACCAGGCCTCGGCGCTTTGATGCGCGATGAAAATCGGCGCGTCGCCCACGATTCTTATGCCACGCTCGTTGGCATAGTGGCGCAGGCGGGCGAGTTGGCCGAAAAACCGCCACTGGCAGAACTTCCAGAAACCGACGCGTTCGGCGTGTTCGGCGACCGCGGCCCTGATCGCCCGCGGCTTGCGCCGCGCCAGCGGCGCTTCCCAGTCACACCAATCGCGTCCCGCGAACTGTTCCGCCAGAGTCATGAACAGGGCGTAGTCATCGAGCCAGTTCGCATTGCGCGCACAGAAACCACTGAACTCGGCATGTTGCTGCAGGTCCGCAGTGGCGGCAAAGCGCTGTGCGGCGAGCGCCAACCGCTCGAGGCGGAAGGGCACCACGGCGCCGAAATCCACCGGCCGCGACGCGAAGCGCGCGTCAGGTTGCAGTTCCGACTCGTTCAACCACCCCTGCTGCACCAGATCGCCCAAGTCGACCATCAGTACGTTGCCGGCGAATGCCGAGCTGCTCATGTACGGGGAGTTGCCCGACCCGATGCCGCCGAGTGGCAGGATCTGCCACATGCTCTGGCCTGCAGCGACCAGCCAGTCAACGAAATGGTAGGCGTCCGGGCCGAAGTCGCCCGAGCCGTGCGGGCCCGGGAGCGACGTAATGTGCAGGAGGACCCCGCTGGCACGTGGAAAGCGCGTCATTTACCTGGGTACTCTGGGGAACGATTCTGCTCGGCTATCAATGTTGGATTGTTCGGGTTAAACCGGCCGCCAGTGGGCATTCTAGCCGTGCGCCGGGCGCAGCCAATGGGCGTGCATACGTATTCAGTGGCGGGATGTACCCCGGTGCTGGCATGTCGCCGGAGCCTGCAAGGATTGTGGTCGTGAATAAATTGCTGGCCCGTGCGGCCGGATGGATTGAGCAGATGCCGGGTAGAGTTCTTCAGGTATTGACACGAGCCGGAATGGTCGCCGGCCTCGCTTCTGTCGCACTGGCCTCGCCGACGCAGGTCCCGGGTTGCGGAACTGCGGGCCTGGCCACCGGCACATACACCCTGCCGCATGGCGGCCTGACGCGCACTTTCCGTCTGTATGTGCCGCCGGGATACCGGAAGGAAGTGCCCGCGCGCATGGTAGTGATGTTTCATGGCTGGGGCGGGAATGAGGACGAGTTCCTGACCGACAGCGCCGTGATCGGCGAGGCTGGAGCGCGCGGCTACATTCTCGTGGCGCCGCGAGGCCTGGGCTCGGGGTTGCCAGACAACAGCAACAATTCCTGGACCTTTCGTGGCTCGGCGACCGGGCTCGACGGCGATGGCGTCAACCCGAAAATTCCGGGCGATGCGCCTGCGATTTGCGACGCTGCCATCACACCCGACTACCGTTATCCCTCCTGCCGGGCCGGGACTGCGCACAACAGCTGCTCATGGACCCAATGCCAGGACGATGACGTCGCCTTTACGTTGGCGCTGGTGCGTCACATCGAGACAAACCTCTGCATCGACACCGCGCATGTCTATGCCACCGGCGGCTCGAACGGCGGAATGTTTGTGTGGGAACTTGGACAGAATCCGCTGAGCGCCCCGACTTTCCGGGCGATTGCGCCGGTGATCGGGCTGCCGCACCGGGCTTACCTCGGCGGGCCGGGCAAGCAGGAGCGCATGCCGGCGATCCTGATCACCGGTCTCGTCAACCCTGTCGTGCCTCCGGGCGCTTGGGACGATGCTGCCTTTACCACGACGTCGAACGACAGCGATCGCTTTTACTACACCGGAGCGACCGCAATCACCAGGAGCTGGGCCGCCGCGGCGCGTTGCAGCACCGCTGGGAAAGCAGTCGCCTTCAGGCGCGCGGACTCTCCGGTCAACCTGCCGTGAGCGGCACTGCGATCAGTGACTCGACGACGTTCCGCAACAGTTCCTGCAGCGGCGCAGCGCGTTGCGCGTTGTAAACCGTGCCCGACTCGTCCATGTAGCTGCACTGCGCCAGTTCGATCTGCAGGGCGTGTACGCCGCCCGCAGGCTGCCCGTAGTGGCGCGTGATATGGCCGCCCTTGAAGCGGCCGTCGAAGACGTGCGACCAGCGCGGCGCGACGCTGAGCCGCGCGCGCAACGCATCATTGACCAGAGCGGAACAGGATCGCCCGTCGTAGGTGCCGACGTTGATGTCCGGCAGCCGGTCGGTGAACAGCCCGGGCACTACGCTGCGGATCGAATGTGCGTCGAGCAGCACGGCGTAACCATGGTGCGCGCGTGTTTCATCCAGCACTGTCCGCAGCGCGTCGTGGTACGGTTGCCAATAGTGCAGGCGGCGACGGGCCACTTCCGCAGCGGCCACCGCAGCCCGGCCGTCGAGGTACAGCAACTCGCCGGCGAAGCTGTGTGTCGGGCACAAACCGGTCTGCCGCGCGGCGCTGTAGAGCGCCGCGTCGTCGGGCGGGCGATTCAGATCGATCAGGTAACGCGACTGTCGGGCCACGATCATGGTCGCGCCCATGGCGGGCGCAAAATCATAAAGTTTGTCAACGTGCAAATCAGTATCCGGAATTGTGAGCGCCAGCGGCGTGAGCTGCGGCGCGAGTTCCGGCGGCAGCGCAGTGCCGGCGTGCGGCACGCTGATGATCAACGGCGAGGTGCCCGGCACCAGGGTATGCGTGGCGAAGTCTTGCACTGCCTGGCTCATAGGCATACGAGCTCGATTGCGCTAACGCGCAAACAGGCGCGGTGCCACGTGTTCGCGCAGCGCACCGCCGGTGATGAGCGCGCGCGCGGCGGCGATGTCCGGCGCAAAGTAGCGATCGCGCTTCCACATCGGCACGCTCCGGCGCAGCAACCGATGCACTGCCTCGAGCGCGACCGAGCTGCGTAGCGGACGGTGGAAATCCAGGCCCTGCGCCGCGGCCAGCAGCTCGATGGCGATGATGCCGACCGCGTTGGCGGCCATGGCGAGCAGGCGCCGCGCCGCGTAGGTGGCCATCGACACGTGGTCCTCCTGGTTGGCCGAAGTCGGAATGCTGTCGACGCTGGCCGGGTGCGCCAGTGACTTGTTCTCCGAGGCGAGCGCCGCCGCCGTGACCTGTGCCACCATAAATCCGGAATTCACGCCGCTGTTGGCGACCAGGTAGGCAGGCAACCCGCTCATCTTCGTGTCGACCAGCAGCGCGATGCGCCGCTCGGCGAGCGAGCCCACCTCGGCGATCGCCATGGCGAGCTGGTCGGCCGCGAAAGCCACGGGTTCAGCGTGGAAGTTGCCGCCGGACAGTACCTTGTCGTCGCGCGCAAATACCAGCGGGTTGTCCGTGACGGCGTTGGCCTCGCGCAGCAGTGTGGCGCCCGCCGTGCGCAACAGATCGAGGCAGGCGCCCATCACCTGTGGCTGGCAACGGAGCGAGTACGGGTCCTGCACCCGGGTGCAGTCCAAGTGTGAGGCGCGGATGCGGCTGCCTCGCAGCAGCGAGCGCAGTTGTGCGGCGACATCGATCTGTCCGGGTTGGCGACGTACGGCGTGGATGCGCGCATCGAAAGGCGCATCGCTCCCTTTCATGGCATCCACCGACATGGCGCCGGTCAGCAGGGCGGCGGCGAAGACGTTCTCGATGGCAAACAGCCCCGCGAGCGCGAGCGCCGTGGAGACCTGCGTGCCGTTGAGCAGGGCAAGGCCTTCCTTGGCCGCAAGTTTGAGCGGGCGGAGTCCGGCCAGCGCCAATCCGCGTTGCGCGCTCAGCACGCGGCCTTTGTGCCGCACTTCGCCCACGCCCAGCAGTACTGCAGACAGATGCGCCAGCGGCGCGAGATCACCGGAAGCGCCGACCGACCCCTGGCCCGGAATCACAGGATATACGCCCGCGCGCAGCAGCGCCTGTAGTGCGCGCAGGGTCTGCGGTCGCACGCCGGAATAACCCTGCGCGAGGCTGGCGATCTTCAGTACCAGGATCAGACGCACGACGTCGTCGGGCAGCGGCTCGCCCGTGCCGGCGGCGTGCGAGAGCACGAGATTGTGCTGGAGCTGTGCGAGGTCAGTGGCCGAGATCCGTTCACTGGCGAGCGAACCGAAGCCAGTGTTGACGCCATAGGCGGTTTCGCCGCGAGCGATCAGGCCCTCGATGACGGCGCGCGAGCGGCGCACGCGGCCGAGGTCGGCGCCGGAAAGCCGCATGCTGACGCTCGCGCCATGCGCGGCGCGGAGCGCGGTCACAGTCAACACGCCCGCGCGCAGGTCCGGAGTGCGGCCGCGTGGCGCGCTCATCGCGCCGCTCCACCGGTGAGCATCGGCAGGTTCATCGCGTGTTCGCGAGCGCATTGCAGCGCGATGTCGTACCCGGCGTCGGCGTGGCGCATGACACCGGTCCCCGGATCGTTCCACAACACCCGCTCGATGCGCCGCCCCGCGGCCGGCGTGCCGTCGCAGACGATGACCACGCCGGCGTGCTGCGAATAGCCCATGCCGACGCCGCCGCCGTGATGGATCGACACCCAGGTCGCCCCGCTCGCGGTATTGAGCAATGCGTTGAGCAGCGGCCAGTCCGACACCGCGTCCGACCCGTCGAGCATGGCCTCGGTTTCACGATTCGGGCTGGCGACCGAGCCCGAGTCCAGGTGATCGCGGCCGATGACGATGGGACCGGCGAGTTCGCCCGAAGCGACCATTTCGTTGAAGGCGAGGCCCAGCCTGTGCCGGTCCCCCAGGCCCACCCAGCATATCCGTGCGGGCAGTCCCTGGAACTGGATGCGCTCCGCGGCCATGTCGAGCCAGCGGTGCAGGTGCGGATCGTTCGGTATCAACTCGCGCACCTTCGCGTCGGTCTTGGCGATGTCGGCCGGGTCGCCGGAGAGCGCCACCCAGCGGAACGGACCGATGCCGCGGCAGAACAGCGGCCGCACGTACTCGGGCACGAACCCCGGAATGTCGAAGGCGTCCTTTACGCCCTGGCCGAGCGCGACCTGGCGGATATTGTTGCCGTAGTCGAAAGTCGGAATCCCCAGGTGCTTGAATTCCAGCATCGCCCGTACGTGCACCGCCATCGATTCGCTGGCCGCCGCGCTCACGCGCGCTGGATCGCTCTTCTGTAGTGCTTCCCACTGGGGCACGCTCCAGCCCGCCGGCAGGTAGCCGTGCACCGGATCGTGCGCTGAAGTCTGGTCCGTGACGGCATCGGGGCGTACGCCGCGCTTCAGCAGTTCCGGCAAAACTTCCGCGGCATTGCCGCACAAGCCGATCGAGACGGCTTCGCCCCGGGTCGCGGCGGCGGCGATCATCGCCAGCGCTTCATCGAGCGAGGCGGCCTGCCGATCGAGGTAGCGGGTGTTCAGGCGCATGTCGATGCTGGACTGCCGGCATTCGATCGCCAGCATCGACGCGCCGGCCATGGTCGCGGCGAGCGGTTGCGCGCCGCCCATGCCGCCGAGCCCGGCGGTCAGGACCCAGCGGCCCGCGAGATTGCCGCCGAAGTGTTTCCGCCCCATTTCCACGAAAGTTTCGTACGTGCCCTGGACGATGCCCTGCGAGCCGATGTAGATCCACGAGCCGGCTGTCATCTGGCCGTACATCATCAGCCCGCGCCGATCGAGCTCGTTGAAATGTTCCCAGGTCGCCCAGTGGGGCACCAGGTTCGAGTTGGCGATGAGCACGCGCGGCGCGTCGGCGTGCGTGCGGAATACGCCCACGGGCTTGCCGGACTGGATCAGCAGCGTTTCATCGTCGCCGAGTTTTCGGAGCGTGGCGACGATGGCATCGAAGCACGCCCAGTTGCGCGCCGCCTTGCCGATGCCGCCGTAGACCACGAGGTCGCCAGGCCGCTCGGCGACCTCCGGGTCGAGGTTGTTCATCAGCATGCGCAGTGGTGCTTCCGTCAGCCAGGAACGCGCGCTCAGGGTATTGCCGCGCGGTGCGCGAATGACGCGGGTACTTTCCTTATTCATGGTCTCCCCCAGTCCGGATATGTGTGCGCAGCCGCTGCAGCGTCGCGCGGTAATTCGCTTCGATCTGTGTTTCCTGAGAATGCACGCCGTCGCGGATGATCCAGCGGCCGCCCACCAGAACGTGGCGTGCGCGCGGCGCCGCAGCATCGAACACCAGCGCACTCAGGTAATCTTCGCTCGACTGCAAATCCCAGTCACCCTGGCCTGCTGCGTAGGTGACAAAATCGGCGCGCGCAGTCGCGCCGATCGCCCGGCGTCCGCCCTGTAGTGCAACCCGGTACAACCGGTCCGCCACCGCGGGTTCGCCGGTGCTGCTAAGCACGTTGCGCCGGCCTCGGGCCAGGCGCTGCGACCACTCGAGCACGCGCAGTTCCTCGAGTGCGTTGCGGCCGATGTTGCTGTCGGAGCCGATGGCCATCTGTCCGCCGGCATCGAGAAAGGCGTTGAGCGACGGACAGCCGTCGCCCAGATCGGCCTCGGTCGTCGGGCACAACACCAGCGTGGCTTGCGCCGTGCGCAGCTGATTCAATTCGGCCTCGGTGGCATGGGTCGCGTGCACCAGCGCCCATTGCGGCGAGAGCAGCCCGCGCGCGGCCAGCAGCGCCACGGGCGTCGCACCGTGCTGGCGCAGGCACCCGGCGACTTCGGCAGGTTGTTCCGCCACGTGTATATGGATGCAGCGGCACTGCGGATCACTGCGGAGCGATTGATACACGCGGGCGATCGTGTCGATGTCCACGGCGCGCAGGCTGTGGAAAGCCACGCCCAGCCCCACATCGCCGCCGGCGGGATAACGCCGGCGCAGTTCCTGCCAGTCCTCGAGAAACTGCGCGGTGTCGCGTACGAAGGGGAGTTGGCCGGGCCGTGGCGGCGCGCCGCCGAAATCAGCGTGCTGATAAAGCGTCGACAGGAGCGTAAGGCCTATGCCCGTGCGCCGCGCAGCGGCCGCGACGGCCTGGTCGGCATCGAGCGAGCGCCGCTCGCCCAGGCGGTGCAGGTAGAGAAACTCGGCGACCGAGGTGTAGCCGCCCCGCAGCAGTTCCAGGTAGCAGCGGGCGCTGATCGCTTCGAGGTCGTCGCGATTGAGGTGACCTGCCAGCGCATACATGGTCTCGCGCCAGCTCCAGAAGTCGTCGCGCGCCCCAGCGGCCCGCTGCGTCCAGGCGCCGAGCACGCGCTGGAAAGCGTGGCAATGAGCGTCGACCAGGCCAGGTATTGTGAGGCCTGGGACTGGCGGTGTTGCGCCACTCGCGCCGGTAGCCACATCCACCGTGTGTCCGCCGGCGTCTATCCGGACCGTGGCATCGCGCAGCCAGCGACCGTCCAGCCACAGGTTGGCGTAGGTGACCGCCTGCTGCGCCATGCCTGCCCCCTGTTGCATTGGCAACATGTTAGCACCCGCATGGCGCTGGCGGAGCCGGGCGGGTAATCTCGCATTCATGCCCGCGACAGCAGCTACCCGGATCATCGCCAACGGTCGGGTCTGGACCGGCGCTACCGGTCCGATCCTCGATGTGGCCATTGCCGAGCAGCAGGGGCGGATCACAGCCGTGGGTTTGCTGCCCGAGCTCCAGCGGCGCTACCCGCAGGCTGAGCGGGTGGACGCGGGCGGGCGGCTGGTGACGCCGGGCTTTATTGACTGCCACACACACATCGTGCACGCCGGGAATCGCGCTGCCGAAATCGAACGCCGGCTGGCTGGCGAGAGCTACCAGAGCATCGCGCGCTCCGGAGGCGGAATCGTCTCGACCGTGAAGGCCACGCGCGCGGCCAGCCTGCAGGAGTTGATAGACGGTGCCCTGCCGCGCGTCGACGCGCTGCTGGCCGAGGGCGTGACGACGCTCGAGATCAAGTCCGGCTATGGCCTGGATCTGGATACCGAGCTGCGCATGCTGCAGGCGGCGCGCGTCATTGGCTCGGTCCGCGCGGTGTCGGTCGCGACCACCTATCTGGGTGCGCACGCCGTGCCGCCCGAACACGCCGGCGATCCGGGCGCGTACGTCGAGCGACTGTGCACCGAATTGATTCCAGCGGTGGCGACCAGCGCTCTTGCGGATGCCTTTGATGCCTACTGCGAGAGCATTGCTTTTACTCCATCCCAGGTGGCACGCGCTTTTGAGGTCGCGCGTGCGCACGGGCTGTCCGTGAAACTCCATGCCGACCAGCTTTCAAGTGCCATGCATGGCGCCGCACTGGCGGCACAACATGGCGCGCTTTCGGCCGACCATCTCGAATACACGGATGATGATGGAGTGACGGCGCTGGCGGCGGCGGGCACCGTGGCCGTGCTGTTGCCGGGCGCATTCTATTTCATGTGCGAAAAACAGCGCCCGCCCGTCGAGTCCCTGCGCCGCGCCGGCGTGCCGATGGCGGTGGCGACGGACTGCAACCCGGGCACTTCGCCGCTCACTTCGATCCTCATGGCCATGAACCTGGCCGCCGTGGAGTTCGGGCTCAGTACCGAGGAGTGTCTTGCCGGAGTAACGCGCGTCGCGGCACGCGCGCTCGGCCTGCAGGCGACGAGCGGCACCATCGAGCCGGGCAAATGGTGCGACCTGGCCATCTGGAACGTCGATCATCCTGCAGAGCTGGTTTACAACCTCGGTGCCCGGCCGCTGCACAGCCGGCTCTGGCACGGGCAGAGCGACCCATGAGCGAGCTGGCGATGGCGCCCGAGCGGCGCATCGCGCATCTGGACATGGATGCGTTCTACGCCTCGGTGGAACTGCTCCGCTATCCGCAGCTCAAGGGGCAACCCGTCGTGATCGGTGGTCGCCGGCGCGCCGGCGGGGAAACGAATGCGACTGAATTTACCCGACTCGCCGATTACCAGGGGCGCGGCGTCGTCACCACGGCCACCTATGCGGCGCGTGAATTTGGCGTGCATTCGGGCATGGGCCTGATGCAGGCGGCGCGAGCGTGTCCGCAGGCGGTGCTGCTGCCCGCCGATTTCGAGCAGTATCGGCGCTATTCGCGCCTGTTCAAGGCGGCAATCATTGCGATCGCGCCGCGCCTGGAAGATCGCGGCATCGACGAGGTGTACATCGACTTCGACGCGGTCGAAGGCGGCGCCGAGCAGGGCGGACGGCCGCTGGCGTTGCGCATCCAGCAGGCGATACACGCCGCTACCGGGCTCAGTTGCTCGATCGGCGTGGCGCCGAACAAGCTGCTGGCGAAACTTGCCAGCGAATTCGACAAGCCCAATGGCATCACGGTCCTGCATGCGGGTGACCTGGCGGAGCGCGTCTGGCCGTTGGCCTGCCGCAAGATCAACGGCGTCGGGCCGAAGGCAAGCGCGCATCTCGAGCAGCTCGGCGTGCGCACCGTCGGCGAGCTGGCGCGCTGCGAGGCCAGCTGGCTGATCGAACAGTTCGGGCGCCATCATGGACACTGGCTGCACGAAGTGTCCTGGGGGCGCGATACGCGCGAGCTTTGCACACACAGTGAGCCGGTGTCGATGAGCTGCGAAACGACCTTCGAGCGCGACCTGCACGCCGTGCGCGATCGTCCCGAATTGAGCGCCGTTTTCACTTCACTGTGCGAGCGGCTGGCAGCCGACCTGGTGCGGCATGGCTATGCCGGCCGCACGATTGGCGTCAAGCTGCGGTACGACAATTTCCGTTCGGTGACGCGTGCGCAGACCCTGGAATACCACACCGCGGATGCCACGGTGATCCGCCGCACGGCCGGCCAGTGCCTGAAGCGCGCGCCGCTCGAGCGCCGCCTGCGCCTGCTCGGAGTGCGCGTCGGCGGACTGGTGAGCGCTGATGCGGCGCGAGCGCCGGTCGAGGTCCGGTCCCTGGAGCTGTTCTGATCCCCTGCAGTCCTGATCGGCTATCATGGCGGCCATGAGCAACCAGACACTGCACGAAGCGCTGGCCCGCCTGCACGCCGAACTCCAGGGAACGCCGCAGCTCGATGACGAATCGCGCCAGCTGCTGGCCGCGATTGCCGCCGATATCGGCCGGGTACGCGGCGGTACCACCGATACCACGCACGCCCCGCGGCTGGAATCGCTGGCGGTGCGTTTCGAGGCCGGGAATCCCGAACTGGCCGCGCGGTTGCGCGGTATTGCCGACGCCCTCGGGCGCGTCGGGGTCTGAGCCTACCTGCTGGCGACGACTTTGATAGTCGGGTCGATCTGCGCGACCCAGGCAAGCATCCCGCCTTCAAGATCGGCAACATCCTCGAACCCGTCGCCTGCGGCAATCTCGGCAGCAGTTTGGCTCCGCACGCCGCTCCTGCAGACGAACACAACCGGCGCCTGCCGCGAAATTTCCGCGAGCCGCCGTGCCACTTCGCCCAAGGGAATGTTCAGGGCGCCCGCCAGATTTCCGGCGGCGAACTCGTGCGGCTCGCGCACGTCCACGATGCTCACCGCCGCGTTGCCGTCCGCGGCGCGCATGATGAGCGAGCGCAGCTGTTGCGGGCTGACGCGTTTGGTATTACCGGCGAGAGCGCCGGAGCAGGCCGCGGCGCTGTCGGCCAGCGTCCGGATAGTCGGATATTCTCCACACACGGCGCAGTCCGCGCGGCGCGCGAAGCGGAATTCACGCCATTGCATGGCGAGCGCGTCGAAGGTCAGCAGGCGCCCGGCCAGCGGCGTGCCGATTCCGAGCAGCAGCTTGATGGCCTCCGTTGCCTGCAGCGCACCGAGCACGCCTGGCAGGACGCCGAGCACGCCGGCGGTGGCGCAATTGGGCGCGACCGCTGCGGCCGATTCCGGGAACAGGCAGCGGTAGCAGGGGCTCTGGCCCGGCAGGTAGGTCATCGCCTGGCCCTCGAAGCGATGGATCGCCGCCGACACCAGCGGGCGCTGCAGCAGTACGCACGCGTCGTTGACCAGGTAGCGTGTGGCGAGGCGATCGCTCCCATCGAGCACGCAGTCGTACTGGCGCAGCAGTTCGAGCGCGTTGGCTGCGACCAGTTCCACGTCGTGTGCAACGACGTTGATCTCGGGGTTGAGCGCGCGCAGCCGCGCCTGCGCCGTCAGGGC
>JAYTXT010000243.1:0-6444 GCA_043742765.1 Gammaproteobacteria bacterium
GGAAGCCAGCCATACCGATCGAAGAGACCCAAAGACTCAGGGCACTCCAGGGTCTGAAGATCCTGGACACAGCCGAGGAAGAGCGCTTTGATCGCATCACGCGGCTGGCGATGCGAATGTTCAATGTGCCCATTGCGCTCGTCAGCCTGGTTGACCAGGACCGGCAGTGGTTCAAGTCGCGGCAGGGGCTCGACGCCTGCGAAACCGGGCGCGATATCTCGTTCTGCGGTCACGCCATCCTGCACGAGGGCCCGACCGTGGTGCCCGATGCGCTGCGGGATGCGCGCTTCGCGGACAACCCGCTCGTGACCGGAGCGCCACACATCCGCTTCTACGCGGGCCACCCGCTGCACGCGCCGGATGGCTCGCGAATTGGCACGTTCTGCATCATCGACCGGATACCACGGGATTTGTCGGCCGAGGACATTACGGTACTGGCCGACCTGGCGGGCATGGTGGACCGCGAATTGTCGCTCATGCGACTGGCGTCAATCGATGAGCTGACCCACCTGTGCAATCGGCGCGGCTTTACCGAAGTGGCCGAGCACATACTGGCGTTGTGCCGACGCCAGGCCCGGCCCGCTACCCTCATCGCAATGGACCTGGACGGTTTCAAGGCCATCAACGATACCTGCGGCCATGCTGCGGGCGATCACGTGCTGCGGGCGTTCGGCACCCTGCTGCTGAAGCATTTCCGCTCATCCGACATCGTCGCGCGCCTGGGTGGCGACGAATTCTGCGTGCTGGCGAGCGACGCCACGGAGCAGACGATCACCGAGTCACTGGCTCGCTTTGCCAAAAACTTCTCGCTGTCGGAACTCGCCGCTGAACATCAGGGCCTTTCATGGAGCGTCGGCACGGCATCGTTCAACCCTGCCTCCGGAGGCGACATCGAGCAACTGCTGCAGGCCGCCGACGGGAACATGTACGCCGCGAAGCGCCACGGCAAGAGTCAACGCCGCGTGTCACGCTGATTTTTTGCACGACACGGCGAAGTTGCCGTCAGGGCCGCTGCACCACCGCCCCTCGGTCGCCAAACAGAAACTCCAGTGCGCCCGGCAGCCGCTTTGCCCAGGCGTCTTCGTTGTGTGCAGCCTCCGGATCCACGACGACGCGCAGACTTGCGCAATCGTAGCCGGCGGCCCTGAAGTTCACCGCAACCTCGCGGATCAGTGCAATCATGCGCGCCGCAGTCTTCGGATCGCTCCCCTCGCGCCCGCCCACTCCGAAATAAATTTTGCGCGGTCGGGCCTGCAGCGGCTTCGTGCCGCGCACCATCTGTTCGTGTCCGACCCACAGAGGCGCACTCTCCAAGAGACCAAGACCGAACACCGCCGGCTTCGCAAGCAGCGCGTACAGCGCCGCGACTGCGCCGTAGGAAGATCCACCGATGCCGGTATGATTGCGTCCCTGCAACGTGCGGTAGCGGATATTCACCGACGGCATGACTTCGGTGGTTAGGAAATCTGGAAACCGCTTCCCGGCCGGCTCCGCCATGTGCGGATCTTCTTCGAAATCCTTAAACGGTAGGTACTCGCGCATCCGATCCACGCCGGAGTTGTCGACGCCGACAACAATCAGCGGTGGAATCGCTTTTTCGTTTACCAGCCGATCGACGGTTTCGTCCACGCCCCATTCGCGACGGCTGATATCCGCGAGGCAGGCATCGAACAATGTCTGTCCGTCGAGCAGATAGAGCACCGGGTATTTCCTAGCCGCGTTCTCTGGCGCGTCGTAGCCCGGCGGCAGCAACACGCGGATCGTGCGCTCGTTGCCGAAGATGCGGCTCGCCAGCCGGTGCAGGCGCAGGTCGCCCGAGACGGTTGAGGCACACGGCGCCGCCGGTGTGGCCTCGGCGTGCGCCGGCTGCCACCCGGCCACCGCAGCCAGGGCCAGGGCCGCGAACAGCAGCGACAAGCGGGCCGCGCTAGCGAGGCGTCGGGCCCGCATGCAACGCCCGGGGCCGGCGCACTGGATTAGAGTCGTTGATCAAATCGCGCGGCCGGTACGGCTCTTCGAGAAAAGCCCTCTCCTCCGCACTGAGCGCCAGCGCAGCGGCCGCGACGGCAACGTCGACCTGTCCGGTAGCCGATGCGCCGATCACGGGCATTGCAACCCGCTCGCTTGAAGCCACCCAGGCCATGGCGATGTGCGCCGCGCTGATGCCGCGCCGCGCGGCAAGCGTTTTGACGCGCCGTGCGATTTCGCGATCGATGTCGTCGCCGTAGAATCCGCGGTAGGTGTCGACTGCCGTTCGGGTGGTACCTTCCGCGCCGCCCAGATACCCGCGCGCCAGCGGGCTGAAGGCGCTGACCGCGATGCCTTCATCCTCACAGTACGGCATCATTTCCCTCTCTTCCTCGCGGTACAGCAGGTTGTACTGGCACTGCATGTTGACGAACGGCGTCCAGCCGTTCGCACGTGCCATGCAGTTCATCTTCGCGAACTGCCATGCGTACATCGTCGAGGCGCCAAGATACCTGGCTTTCCCGGCCTTGACGATCTCGTGCAGCGCCTCCATGGTTTCGGCGACCGGCGTCCCCTCGTCAAACGCATGAATGATGTACAGGTCGACGTAGTCGGTGCCGAGCCGCGTCAGCGACCGATCGATCGAGGCGAGCAGGTGCTGGCGCGACAGGCCGCGATCGGCCGGGTCATCGCTCATCGGGTAATAGACCTTGGTGGCCAGCACCAGCCGATCACGTTGTGTGAGCTTCAACAGGTTGCGACCGACGACTTCCTCGTTGCGGCCCAGCGAATACCAGTCCGCCATATCGAAGAAGGTGATGCCGAGGTCCAGTGCGCGGCGGAGGATGGGCACGGAGCGCCCTTCGTCCAGCACCCAGCGCCTCCAGGCCGGATCACCCATGGACATGGTGCCGAGACAGAGCTTTGAGACCGTAAGGCCGGTGTGGCCGAATCGCAGGTATTCCATGTCAACCCCACCCCGCATGATCGCGCTGGTCGCCGCGTGATACTAGCGTGATACGCCAGGCCCACGAAATTCCCCGCCCTCGCCCGACCATTGTTTACAGTGCCCTACTTAGGGCGGATGATGGCCCGCGATCCGGCGGTCTGGTTTGCTCTGCGCGAACGCTCGATGCAACCATGAGCGAGTTGTTTCTGTTCGTCCGTCCGCCACGTCCCATGTGGCCATTCAACGGGCCGTCGAGCTCGTTCTGGCCGCCGTTGGCCTTCGCTTCAATGGCCGCCGCGCTGCGCCAGTCCTGCCGCGACTGGCGCGTCGAAATCCTCGACGCACCGGCGCTCGAGATGGGCTGGCGCTCGCTCGAGGCCGAACTGCGTCGCCGCCAGCCCGCCGTGATCGCCATGGGTGAGGAAGCGGTCAGTTGCGCCGAGTGCCTGCGGCTCGCGCGCCTGGGCAGGGCGCTGGGCGCCAAAGTGATCGCCGGCGGCTGCTTCTTCGGGCACGTCGGCCCACAGGTGCTCAAGACCGGGCTCGTGGATGTCGTCGCCCATGGCGAAGGTGAGCAGACGGTGGTGGAGCTTGCCCAGGCGCTACGCGAGGGCACCACGGCCGCGCTTGAACAGGTCACCGGCATATCGTTTCTGCGCGAGGACGTGCCGTACCGGACCAAGCCGCGGCGCCTGATCAAGAACCTTGATGACCTGCCGATGCCCGCCTGGGATCTGCTGCCCATGCACCGCTACGGCGCGGGAAGCCGCAACCATCCGGGCCTGGCCGCAATCGAAGCAAGCCGCGGTTGCTTCGACAGCTGCGAGTACTGTGTGCTGTGGCGCCAGATGGGCAAGTTCGTCGCCGAGCAGACGCGCCCCTACGTGCGCACCAAGTCGGTTGCGCGCTTGCTCGAAGAAGTGCGCATCCAGACGCGCGACTTCGGCCGCCGGCACCTGGGCTGGGTCGATCCGTGCTTCAACGCGCATCCGCGCACACCGGCCGAGCTGTCGGAAGCACTGCTGCGCGAGGGCATTGCCGTGGGCCAGAGCGCCTGGGTGCGTGCCGACTGCCTGGTGCGCGATGCGAAATCCGGCGCGCTGGCATCCATGGTGCGCGGCGGTCTCAACGAGGTCTACGTCGGCGTCGAGCGGCCCGATAACGAGGCGCTCAAGGCCGTGCACAAGACCCAGACGATTCCCGTGGTGCGCGAGGCCTTTCACATCCTCGCGCGCGACCATCCCGACGTCTTCACACTCGGCACTTTTATTTACGGGTTGCCCGAAGACACCCCCGACACAATGCAGGCAATTTTCCGTCTGGCGCACGAGCTGGAGATGGATCACGCTTTTTTTATCCCGCTGACGCCGCTCCCGGGCACGCCCTACTGGAGCGACGCCATGTGGGACGACACCGGGGAATCTTTTCGCGATTTTAATTTTTTGCCTTCGGCCACACGGCGCGGAGCGCGACGCGATCTGGAGTGGGCGCTGCTGCGGGCCGTCGCGTTGCAATGGACGCCGGCACGCCTGCGGACGTATAAACGAGCGCTGTGGAATCGCAGCAGTCGCCGGCGTCGCGTAACGCTGCGACTCACGGTGCGCAGTGTCTGGTTCGCGGTCCACGGCATGCTGCGCGGCCTGCTGACAGGCCAGCGCGCGGGAATGAAGTTTCCGCGCTGGTACGAAACTTGAGGTGACGTATGAATCTGACGAACAAGCGTGACAGGATTCTGGCGGCCATAGGCGCAGGCGCGCTGTTCGCCTACATTCTGGCGTGCACCGGCGCATCGTTCAGCCCGGACGACTCAAAAGTGCTGTTCCCTGCGAATGACTTGTCTACCGGGCGCTTCACGGTGGTCCTGTACGATCGGCGTACCGGGACATCGCGGACGCTGTTTGCAGTTCCGGCCGACGACGCGATCGTCAATGGCACGGGCTGGACACAAGACGGCTCCCGCGCCGTCGCGATATGGACCGCGAACGGGGATATAAACATCGCGTCGATCCCGCTGGACAACTCCAGGCCGCTCCGGCTCTTCAGGACTGCCTCGGGCCAAGGCGGGGACGAGCAGTTCTGGTACTCGTCTCCAGCGGTCATTGGCTCTTCGCTGTTTGTCGGCGTCGCGGGAGCCATTCATCGCTTCGACCTGGAGTATGGCCGGGAGGCGGCGGTTCCGGTCGAGGGCGATTTGATCCTGTTTGGCCGGCAAAATCACCTCTACTACGCGCGCGAAATTGCAGCAACGGGAGAGCAAGCCGAGCAATTGGAGTTCGGGCTGGTCAACCAGAACTCACTTGCCCTCTCACCGCTGTATGCGATGCCATGGAGCGAGAGGCTTGGAATGTTCACGCTGAGCCGCGACGGCAGCCAGCTTGCGGTCATGGTCAATGCCCGGCAGGAGCCTGAGAAGCCCGACGAGGATTCCAGGCTGCAGATTGGCATCTATGAGAATGGTCGGTTGCTTCGTACGCTGTCACTCGGTGATGAAATGCGAGCCGCCGGAATTTTTACGCCGGACCTGACATGGTCGGGCGACTCAAAACATTTGTATTTCAGCTACCGGAAGCGACTGGATCCCGAGACACTGGAGTATGGCGTTGCGGGGCTCGCCGTGGCGGACGGCTCGCTGCGGACGCTGCCACTATTGAAGATCGCCGGCAAGAACAGTGGCGGAGATGACTACGGCCTGGTGACGGGGCTGTCACACGACGGCCGGACCTTCGTGGCGGCCTCGACCTATCTGGAAACCTCACGCAATGAGCTTACCTCGGGCCAGCCACAGCGACTGAAGCCGCAAGACCTCGCGCTCTATCTGATCGACCTGTCGACCCCTGCCTGGAAAACCACCAGGGTGCCGATCCCCCCTCTTCCCCTGCCGCCGGCAACCAGGCCGGCGCAGCTTAGCCAGTGAGCGAGTGGCTGACAGACCTGTTCGGGCTGGTGTGCGGCCAGCTGCCAGCGCATACCTCCGCGCCGGGCGGGATGCTGTTGCCGTTCTGCCAGCGCTGCACCGGTTTCTACGTCGGCGCCGCCGTGGCATCCGCGCTGCACCTGAGCCTGCGTATCCGCGCAAGCGAGCGCTTCCTGCAACTGCACGGCGCGTTCCTGCTGCTCATGGTGCCGCTCGGTTACCACTGGGTGCCGCAAGCCGCGGTGGCGCGCATGCTCTCGGGCGTGCTGTTTGGCGCCGGGCTCGTCTGTTACCTCTGGCTGACGGCAGGCCCACGCATGACCGCCCTTCGCGATCTCGATCTGCGCGGATCGCTTACCTATACGACAGGAATCGCCGCGACGCTGCTGTTCGTTCCGGCGGCATCGTTGTTCGGAAACGTCACGGCGTGGTACGCGCTCGTGGCGCTGGCCTCCCTCGGCCTCGCCAGCCTCGCGCTGCTGGTCGCGGCAAACCTCGCCCTGGCAATCGCCTGGCTAGACATCATGGCCCGCCGATGAGAGGCGGACCGGTGGAATGAGGAGAAAGAGGTCTGCCTCCATTATCGTGGGTTGCGCAGCGAAGTGCGCCGAGC
>JAYTXT010000244.1:0-2467 GCA_043742765.1 Gammaproteobacteria bacterium
CGACCGGCATTGAGTGCCTCGGAGACAACCTGGAGCTGCGGCGCGAGCGCTTCCCAGCGATCGAGTGCCTGCTGCAGGGTCGCGGCAATGTCGGGCACGGCGAGGCAGCGGCTGAGGTCGCGGCTGACCACCACCAGGCGCCCGTCGCGCCCGGACTTGAGACTCGCGAGTTTCAACTATTTGCTGCCCTTCCAGGAATCCACGTAACCGGCCCACTCAACCGGCACCGCGGCCGCGCCGATCTCCAGCGGATCGCGGCAGTCGATCATCACCGCCACTTCGTCGGTCGCCGCCTTGCTCTGCACCAGCATGCGCTCGAGCGCCTTGGGGTGCGGCCCGTGCGTGAAACCCGCCGGGTGATAGGTGAGCATGCCCGGGTGAATGTTGTCGCGGCTGAAGAAATCGCCGGCGTGGTAGAAGATCACTTCGTCGTAGTCGTCGTTGTTGTGAAAGAACGGCACCTTGATCGCGCCGGGGTCGGTCTCGAAGGGGCGCGGCGCGAAGGTGCAGACCACGAACCGGTTGCCCAGAAACGTGGTGTGGGCCGAGGGCGGCAGGTGATAGCGGTGACTCATCACCGGACGGAAATCGCGCACGTTGATGCGGCAGGCGGCGAGGTCGCCGTGCCAGCCGGTGGCATCGAGCGGGTTGAAGGGAAAGGTCGCCGTGGAAACCACCCCGCGGCACTTGATGCGCAGCCGCCATTCGCTCTCGGTTTGCTGCGCGCGGAAGGCCGCGTCCATCACGGGCAGGTCGAGCATCGCCGCATCGAACAACGCGTGCGGGCCGAGCAGTCCCTTTTCCGGCAGCATAAAGCAATGGTTGCTCGCCTCGATCATCAGGATCGCGGCTCCGGCCGGGCATTCGAGCCGCCACATCGTGCCGCGCGGCAGCAGCAGGTAGTCGCCTGTTGCGAAGGCCAGGTGCCCGAAGTCGCAATACAGCTCACCTGCGCCGCGATGCACGAACAGCAGTTGATCGCCGTCGGCATTGCGCGCCAGGTGATCCATGGTGGCGCTCAGTTCCCAGTAGCGCAGCTGACAGTGGGCGTTGGCGAGAATGACTGGCGCGTCCCAGGGCGAGAGTGGCGCGGCACCGAGCTTCGTCAAGTCAAAGGCGTGCGGCCGGAGCGGGCCCTCGAAGTGGCTCCACGCGGTGGGCGGATGACGATGGTAGAAAAAACTCGCCGGGCCGAAGAAACCCTCCTTGCCCATCTCGCGCTCGAAGGTGCCCTTGGGCAGATCGGCGTGCGCCTGCCGGCTCGCGTCGCCCTCGACGCGCGGGTACTGGATGTAATGCTTCATCGGCTCTGGCTCTCCTGCCGCTCGCTACTTTCCCGCGTCGCTCTGCTGCTCGGGCGCCGCGCGCTGGAACGCCTCGATAGCGTTGCACGCTTTCTCGATGCCGGCAATGAGCGGCCAGGCGGCAAGCTCGACACCGAAACGGCGGGCGCTGGCGCATTGCGGCACCAGGCAGGCATCGGCCAGCGTCGGGCGCGAACCGACGCAGAAATCGCCGCGCTCGGGCTCGCGCGCCAGCAGGTCTTCGAGAGCCGCCAGGCCGCGCCCTACCCATTCGCGCCGCCAGGCGTTGATCGCGGTTTCGTCCTGGTGCAGCCGCTCTTGCAGGTAGCGGGTGACGGCCACATTCTGAAGAGGCTGTACATCCGCCACCAGTAGCTGCGCCATCGCCCGCACGCGCGCGCGCGCCGCGGCGGCGCGCGGCAGGAGCGCGGGCTCGGGGTAGGTTTCCTCTAGCCATTCCATGATCGCCATCGACTGCGTCAGCACACCGTCGGCGGTCTCCAGCGAGGGCACGCGCGACTGCGGGTTGAGCGCGCGATAGGCGGCGCTGAACTGCTCGCCGCCCTCGTGCGCCAGGTGCACGGGCAGGTATTCGTAAGTGAGGCCCTTGAGCTGCAGGACAATGCGCACCCGGTGCGAGGCCGAACTGCGCCAGTAACTGTAGAGACGGAGCCCCTTCACACCACACCGCGGCGGATCTGGTCGAGCTCGATGGATTCGAACAGCGCCTGGAAATTACCCTCGCCGAACCCCTCGTTGCCACGGCGCTGGATGATCTCGAAGAAGATCGGGCCGATGACGTTGGTGGTGAAGATCTGCAGCAGAATGCCGTCCTTGGCGGAACCGTCAATCAGGATGCGCCGCCGCCGCAGCTCGGCGAGCGATTCCTGGTGGCCGGTGACGCGGGCGTCGACGCCGTCGTAGTAGGTATCGGGCGAGTCCTGGAATGCCAGGCCATTGGCGCGCAGCCGGTCGACGGTGCGATAGATGTCGGCGCTCGAGAGCGCGATGTGCTGGATGCCCTCACCGCGATACTCGCGCAGGTATTCCTCAATCTGCGACTTATCGTCGCGCGATTCGTTGATGGGGATGCGGATCTTGCCGCAGGGGCTGGTCATGGCGCGCGAGAACAGTCCGGTCTTCTTGCCCTCGATGTCGAAATA
>JAYTXT010000245.1:0-8511 GCA_043742765.1 Gammaproteobacteria bacterium
ATGAAAATTGTACCGCGGCTGCTCGCAGCGCGTCTGAGCGCACTGCTCTCCCGGTTTCCGGCGGTGTTGCTGTACGGCCCCCGACAATGCGGCAAGAGCACCCTGGCCAGGACTGTGCTGCACAATTGGACCTTTCTGGATCTGGAGCGGCCACTGGACATGGCGTCGCTCACCGCAGACCTCGAGGGTTTCCTGCAGGCGCACCCGCGTCACCTGGTACTCGACGAGGCGCAGAGGCTCCCGGCGCTGTTCCCGGCCCTGCGTTCGGCCATTGACCGCGGGCGTGGCAACAGCCGCTATCTGCTGACCGGCTCCGCCGGGCCGGCGCTCATCGCCAATGCCTCCGAAACGCTCGCCGGCCGCGTCGGGATACTCGAGCTCACGCCGTTCCTGCCCTCGGAGTTGCCGCGGCCGCCGCTGGCGAAGGACCGCTGGTTCTGGGGCGGCTATCCACCCGTGCTGGGCCGTCGAACTCATGCCGCCCGGCACGATTGGTTGGACTCCTACGTGTCAACTTACCTGGAGCGCGACCTGCCCTCCCTGGGCGTGCGACTTCCGGCGCCACGGCTGCGTTCGCTCTGGACGATGCTTACGCATGTGCACGGCAATGTGCTCAATGTTGCCGATCTGGCGCGCTCGCTCACTGTGTCCTCGCACACAGTCGCCAATGACCTCGATGTGCTGGAGGCGACATTCATGATCCGCCGCCTGCCGCCATTCTTTGCCAATGTTCAAAAGCGGCTCAGCAAGAGCCCGAAGCTATACGTGCGCGATTCCGGGCTGCTGCACTTTCTGGCTGGGTTACGCTCCCCGGCCGAACTGACAACCTGGCCACGACGAGGTGCATCGTTCGAAGGGATGGTTATCGAAGAGCTCTGCGCCTGGGCGGCCAGGCGCTTCGTCCGTCCGGGCGTCTTCTATTGGCGAACTCAGGCCGGTGCCGAAGTCGACCTGCTGCTGGTGGACGGTCGCCGCATTATTCCGATCGAAATCAAACTCGGCGCGAGCTTCGACCCGCGATCGATCGCGGGCTTGCGCCAATGCATGACTGATCTGCAGCTTGCGCGAGGCTATGTCGTCACGACCGGCGACGAACGGCGCGCCATCGGCCGGGGAATCGAGGTGGTGCCCTGGCGCGACGTGCTGCAGGGCAAACTGGAACAGTAGGCATCCCTCAGTCGAGCGGCAGACCCGCCTGCTTGACCACCGCTCGCAGCACGAAGCTCGAATCGACGCGCGCCACGCCCGGCAGCTTGGTGAGCACCTTGCTGTGGAGCCGCTCGAAATCGGCGGCGCTCCGCGCCACCACGCGCAGCATGTAGTCGCACTCGCCGGTGGTCAGGTAACACTCGGCCACCTCGGGCACGCGGCACACGGCCTGCTCAAAGGCACCAAGATCGCGATCGGTCTGCCCCTTGAGCGTGATGCGCACCACGAAGCTGACGCTGATGCCGACCTTCAGCGGGTTGAGCACCGCGGTGTAGCGCTCGATGACGCCCGCACGCTCGAGCAGTTTTACGCGGCGCAGGCAGGCGGATTCCGACAGTCCGACACGCACCGCGAGCGCCGCGTTGACAATGCTGCCGTCGGCCTGCAGCTCGCCGAGGATCTTCCGGTCGGTGCGATCGATTGACATGATCTGCGATTTAAGTGATCATAATTCGCATATTCTGCCACTTTTGTGGCCGGACAACGCTTATTTCGCAATTCTCTGCCAGGACGGCGCGGCACAATGGCGCATTCTCCAGGAGGTCTGAACCATGCGTATCGGCGTCCCCTCGGAAATCAAGATCCATGAGTACCGCGTCGGCCTGATGCCCGCCTCGGTGCGCGAGCTCACGCTTGCCGGCCATACGGTCACGGTGCAGAGCGGCGCCGGCCTCGGCGTTGGCTGCAGCGATGAGGATTACCGCGCCGCGGGCGCGCAACTCGCGCCCGACGCCGCCACGGTGTTCGCCGGTTGCGACCTGGTGGTCAAGGTCAAGGAACCGCAGCTCGCTGAGTGCGCCATGCTGCGCCCCGGGCAGGTGCTGTTCACCTACCTGCACCTCGCCGCCGATCGCGCCCAGGCCGAGGGCCTGATGAAATCAGGCGCGGTCGCCATCGCCTACGAGACGGTCACCGCTCCCGACGGCTCGCTGCCGCTGCTGGTGCCGATGAGCGAAGTGGCGGGCCGCATGTCGATTCAGGTCGGCGCCTATTACCTGCAGAAGGCCCAGGGCGGGCGCGGCGTACTGCTCGGCGGCGTCGCCGGCATTCCGCCGGGCAAGGTCGTGGTGATTGGCGGCGGCGTCGCCGGCACCAACGCGGTCGAGATGGCGCACGGCCTGCGCGCGGATGTCACCGTGATCGATCGTTCGCTCCCCCGGCTGCGCGCGCTTGATGTGCAGTTCCACGGCGCGGTGCAGACGATCTACTCCACGGCGGAATCGATCGAACGCGCGGTGACGGACGCCGACCTGGTGATCGGCGCTGTGCTGGTGCCGGGCGCCGCGGCCCCCAAGCTCGTGACCGAGGCGATGATCAAGGGAATGCGTACCGGCACGGTGGTGGTGGATATCGCCATCGACCAGGGCGGGTGCTTCGCCACCAGCCGGCCGACCACGCACGCCGACCCGGTGTACGTACTGCATGGCGTCACCCACTATTGCGTCACCAATATGCCCGGTGCCGTGGCGCGCAGCTCGGCGCTGGCGCTCAACAACGCCACGCTCCCCTACGTGAAGGCGCTGGCAGGCAAGGGGTGGATGGACGCGCTGGCGGCCGACGCCGGCCTGCGCAACGGCCTCAACGTCGTCGAAGGCCGCGTGGTGCACGCGGCGGTCGCGAGGGACCTGGGGTTGCCGGCGGTTTAATATCCGGCTTCGCGTTGGTGGCGCACGGCAAGTACGACCGCCGTGTCGCCCTCATAGTGGTAGAGCGCGACGTAGCCACTGTCGCCGAAGTCGATCAGCCATTCTCTGAACTCGGGCTCCATTTCATCGACCGGCCTGCCGACCGCGGGGTGCGAGGCGATGATGCCGACGGTCTCGCGAATTGAGCGAACCGCTCGCCGGGCAGTGTCCGCATTCTTCGCCGCGAGAAATCGGTAGAGCCGCTGCACATCGCGCAACGCTTCCGGTGACCAGATCAACCGTGACATTCGGGCGGGTCGGCGTCTTCGCCCGCCTCGAGCCTGGTAAGCCAGGCGTCGGCTTCCGCTGCAGTCAAATGGCGACCGGTGGCCCGATATTCGTTCCAGGCGGTGGTGGCATCCTGCCGGGTGGCCTCGCGCTTTTCCTCACGCTCGACGTACTGGCCGATGGCTTCGCGAACCATCCAGTGAGGCGAGCGATGGCGGGCGTCGGCCAGACGCTTGACGCGTTCCCTGATATCCGCGTCGAGCTTGATTGCAATGGGACGGGAATCAGCCTTGGTCATGGGCATTTCCATGAGGTATTAACAGGTAATACCTTAGCTCAATCCACTCCCAATTGCACGCCTCCAGGGTCGCGCTAAACGCCGAAAACGTGCGTCAAAGCTTGATCTTGCCGCCGCCGGGAAGCGCCCCGCCGCCCACATCCGGCACCACGATGCGCGAGGAGCTCTCGCGGCGATATTCGCGTGCCTCTTCGATCGCCTGTTCGAGCGCCGCATGCACGGCAGAGGGAAAACGTGTCACCGCCTCGCCCAGTGAGCTGGCGTCGATGTCGAAGGACAGCGGCAGCACGCCGCCGGGCGTCAACAGCTGCGTCTGGCCGGAATAGAGCACCACGCGCGCGGCGTCAGGGTGGCCCTCGGCGGTTACGGGCGTGAGCCGCCGGATCGTGCCGGCCTTGCGATCGGTGAACAGCTCGTCGCGGTAGAGCTCGTTGGCGTCCACTTGTATATCGGGCATCCCGGGTTCCTGGGCCATGGTCGGTTCCTTTAGCTTGCGTTGTTCATGTTCTCGAGCCAATCGACGATCGGCAGATCGGCGCGCAGCAAGGGTAGCGTGCGCAGCGCCGCGGGCGGCTCCCAGCGCAGCGGCTGGCCCTCGAGTCCGGCCGGCGCACCCGTATAGTCCTCGACCATCCAGATCGCCAGCTGCACGTGCCGCTCGGGGTATTCGTGCGCCAGCTCGAACAGCGCCCGCGCCGAGCGCACCTGCACGCCGAGCTCTTCGCGCAGTTCGCGACGCAGCGCATCGGCGTCGGCCTCACCGACCTCGACCTTGCCGCCCGGAAACTCCCACTCGCCCTCGAGCGTCTTGCCGACAGGCCGCTGCGTGACCAGGACGCGGCGTTGTTGGTCATAAATCACTGCCGCGACTACGCGCACCGTGGGCTTCAAGACTCGAGTGCACCGTGGCACTGCTTGTATTTGCGGCCCGACCCGCAGGGGCAAGGCTCGTTGCGGCCGACCTTGCGATCGCCCCGCACGAAGGGCATCGCCGGCTCACCGCCGGCCGCCGCGCCAGCGCCCACGCCAGCGCCCATGCCCATGCCCATGCCCATGCCCGCGCCGCCCGCTTCGGGACGAGACTCCAGGGCCAGTGCGGTCTGCGCCTCGGCGTGCTGCGCCTGGAGCGCGCGCATCAGCCGCTCGCGCCGCTCGGCCTCGTCGCGATCGATCTGTTCCTGCGTGCGCACCTCGACTTTGCTCATCATCGCGGCCGCATCGTACTTGACGCGGCCGAGCATCGCCGTGAACAGCTCGAAGGCCTCACGCTTGTATTCGTAGCGGTAGTCCTTCTGTGCGTAGCCGCGCAGGTGGATACCCTGGCGCAGGTAATCCATGGCGCCCAGATGATCGCGCCAGTGCTGGTCGAGCTGGCGCAGCACCACGTCGCGCTCGACATGGCGCATGACCGGAGCGCCGATACGCTCCACCTTGCGCCGATAGTGGTCGAGCACGGCCGCCACCGCCCGGGTCCGCACCGCGGCGTCCTCCATCTGCGGGTCCAGCGTCAGCCACGCCGCGATATCCACCGAGATATTAAAATCGCGTTGCAGCGCCTCGTTGAGCGCGCTCAGGTCCCAGGCGTGCGGTGCGCTGCCGACCGGCAGGTGCGCGTCCAGGAGCCCCCGGACCGAATCCTCGTACATGCCCAGCACCGCATCGCTCAAGTCGTCGGTGCCGAGGATCTCGGTGCGCTGCTGGTAGACCACCTTGCGCTGGTCGTTGGCGACGTCATCGAACAGCAGCAGCTGCTTGCGGATGTCGAAGTTGTGCGCCTCAACCTTGCGCTGCGCCTTCTCGATCTGGCGCGTGAGCATGCCGCTTTCGATGACCTCGCCTGCCTTCATGCCAGCCATCTGCAGCCAGCGCTTGGTGCGGGCCGGATCGCCGAAGATGCGCATCAGGTTGTCTTCCATCGACAGGTAGAAGCGGCTCGAGCCCGGATCACCCTGACGGCCGGACCGGCCGCGCAACTGGTTGTCGATGCGGCGCGACTCGTGGCGCTCGGTGCCGATGATGTGCAGGCCGCCGGCGGCGATCACGGCATCGTGCCGTGCCTGCCAGGCGGTGCGCACCGCGGCCCGCGCGTCCTCAGCGGTGTCTTCCGGGAGCGCGCGCAATTCGGCGTCAAGATTGCCACCGAGCACGATGTCGGTGCCGCGACCAGCCATGTTGGTCGCGATGGTGACGGTGCCGGGGCGTCCGGCGTTCGCGACCACGTGCGCCTCGCGCTCGTGCTGCTTGGCATTGAGCACGTTGTGCTCGATCTTTTCCTTCTGCAGGAGCCCGGCGAGGTACTCGGAGGTCTCGATTGAAGTGGTGCCCACCAACACCGGCTGCGCACGCGTGGCGCAGTCGCGGATGTCGGCGATGATCGCCTCGAACTTGTCGGGCTGTGTCAGGTAAACGTGATCGGCGCTGTCCTTGCGGATCATCGGGCGGTGCGTCGGAATCACCACCACCTCGAGACCGTAGATCTGCAGAAACTCCGGCGCCTCGGTGTCGGCGGTGCCGGTCATGCCGGCGAGCTTGCGGTAGAGCCGGAAGAAATTCTGGAAAGTGATCGAGGCGACCGTCTGGTTTTCCTCGCGCACCTTGACGCCTTCCTTGGCCTCGACCGCCTGGTGGAGCCCATCGGACCAGCGCCGGCCGATCATGGTGCGGCCGGTGAATTCATCGACGATGATGACTTCGCCGTTGCGGACGATGTATTCGACGTCGCGCTTGTAGATCGCATGCGCCCGCAGCGCCGCGTTCAGGTGGTGCATGAGCCGCACGTTGGCGGCGTCGTACAGACTGTCCCCCTCACGCAGCAGCCCGGACTCGAGCATCAGGTGCTCAACTTGTTCGTGGCCGTCCTCGGTGAGGGTGATCTGCTTGCCTTTCTCGTCGACCGAGAAATCGCCGGGGCCCTCTTCTTCGGCCTGGCGCTTCAGGCGCGGCACCAGCGCGTTGATGCGCTGGTACACCTCGGTGCTCTCTTCAGCTGGACCGGAGATGATCAACGGCGTGCGCGCCTCGTCGATCAGGATCGAGTCAACCTCGTCGATGATCGCGTAGGTCAGCGGCCGCTGCACGCGGTCCTCGAGCCGGAAGGCGAGGTTATCGCGCAGATAGTCGAAGCCAAATTCGTTGTTGGTGCCGAAGGTGATGTCGCAGGCGTAGGCGGCGCGTTTCTCGGCCGATTCCTGCTGGCCCCTGATCACGCCGACGGAGAGCCCCAAGAACTTGTAGACCGGGCCCATCCAGTCCGCATCGCGCTGCGCGAGGTATTCGTTGACGGTAACGATATGCACGCCGGTGCCGGGCAGCGCGTTGAGGTAGGCCGGAAGTGTCGCCACCAGCGTCTTGCCCTCGCCAGTGCGCATTTCCGCGATCTTGCCCTGATGGAGCGCCAGCCCACCGACCAGCTGCACGTCGAAATGGCGCATCCTGAGCACCCGTTGCGCGGCCTCGCGCACCACGGCGAAGGCCTCCGGCTGCAGTTCTTCAAGGTTGCTGCCGGCGGCGAGCCGCGCCCGGAACTGGTCGGTCTTGTCGCGCAGCGCCTCATCGCTCAGGGCGGTGATCTGCGACTCGAGGGCCGCCGAGGCGCGTACCGCCCGCCCGAATCCCTTTACGAGCCGCTCATTGCGACTCCCAAACACACGCGTCAGGGCCTTTAGCACTTAAAAAATCCTTTGGAATCAAGCCGGACGCCCTGCCATGGATCCAGGGCCGCCCTGCGGAACCGCGCATTGTACGGATAGATGGGGCGCTGAGGAATTCGTTCAAGGGGCGGGCGCCCGGCCTACACCACGCCAGCCCGCCTGGCGAGGGCGTCTATCGGGCACGAGCCCGCGCCTGTAGCGCTGCCGCGCACGCCACCCTGGGTCAGAATGTGTCGGAGGGCACCGCGGCCCGAGCGTAACCGCGATGCAGTACTTTAATTCAGTCTCGGTGTGCCAATGGGCCATCGCGGTAGCGAGGGCAAGGTTCGCCAGTCTGGCCTCGCCAGACTGGCGTGCCCGACCACATTGTGACCCAGGGTGGCGTGCGCGGCAGCGCTACGCGAGTGAGCTAGTGCCCGATAAACGCCATCGGGTCGATCTGCCGCCCGTCCTTCAGCACTTCGAAGTGCACGTGCGGACCCGTGGAGCGGCCGGTGGAGCCAACCACGGCGATCGCCTGGCCGCGCTGCACAGTGTCGCCGGCAGCGACCATAACGCGGGAGTTATGCGCGTAGCGCGTCGTGTAACCATTGCCGTGATTGACTTCGACCAGCACACCATAGCCCTCGCGCGGCCCGGCCCAGGTGACCATGCCCTGGCCCACGGCCAAGACGTCGGTGCCCGCGTCGCTGGCGAAATCGAGGCCCTTGTGGAAAGCCTCTTCGCCGTTGAAAGGATCCATGCGCTCGCCAAAATACGAGGAGATATACCCAGCCATCACCGGCTTGCCGGTCGGGCGGATCTCCGCCGACAGCTGGCGGCCGAGCAGCACGTATTCGAGCGCGGAAAACTGCGTGGTGCGGAAGTCGAGCCGGCGGTCAAACTGGTTGATCATCGCCGACAGATCCGGCACCTGCGCGCCGCGGCCGGCACTGTCACCCTCGGGGCCGCCCAAGGCCGGGTCGTGGTCGAAGTCGAATTCCCGGCTGCTGAGGTTTGCCACCTGGGTGAGGCGCTTGCCGAGCGAATTGAGGCGGATCATGTGCGCGTCGAGCATGCCCAGCTTCAGGGCCAGGCCGTCGATGCGCTCCTGCAGGCGTGTCTTGAGCGCAGCGAGTTCCGTGCGCTCTGCGGCGACCACGGCCGGCTCGCCCAGGGCCCCCATGCTGACGCCCTCCACACCCACCTTGATTCCGGTCGCGAATACGCCGGCGAGCACGGCCAGGCCCGCGATGCCAAGCAGCGTCAGCGTCAGCGGATGCGACAGGTTCAGGTGCCGCGCTTTACCCTCGCGTCGCGAGAAGAAGATGAGATTCACGAGCTCAGCCGTCCGTCGCTGCTACCGCGTTTCGCACTCTGGGCTTGGAGATTTAACAACCCAGTTATCATGGCGCTCCCGCCGGTGGTTCGGTGGCTTTGGGTCCCCGCCTCTGGTCCGGCG
>JAYTXT010000246.1:0-7495 GCA_043742765.1 Gammaproteobacteria bacterium
GCCGTGTGCCTGCGTGAACCCGGCAATGCCACCGACCGGCAGACGGTCCAGAACATCAAGTCCAAGTTCAAAACCACCGGTTACAAGATGAAACAGGTCTTTGCCGATGCCGCCATCTACTGCATGGGCAACTAGGGAGAGAACAGTGAACCGTATGCTGCGAATTCCGCACCTGTTGCTCCTCGGCCTGGTCGTAGCCTTAAGCGCCTGCTCGGGCGGCGCCGCCACGACCCCCAATCCCAACGGGCAGACCGCCTCGGCGGCCAGCTATACCGGGCCGGCGCCGGGCACGGCTGACATTCAGGCCTTCAAGGTCAACCTCTGGCAGAACATCAACACCGCGAACCGCTGCGGCAATTGCCACAAGGCCGGCGGCCAGTCGCCGATGTTTGCACGCTCCGATGACGTCAACCTCGCCTATAACGACGCGCTCGGCGTCGTGAACCTAGCGCAGCCCGACCAGTCGCGCATGGTCATCAAGGTGGCGGGCGGCCACAACTGCTGGTTGTCGAGCCCGCAGGCCTGCGCCGACATCCTCACCACCTGGATCAAGGCCTGGGCCGGCGGCGTCAGCGCAGGCGGCACGCAGATCCAGCTGCAGGCGCCGATCGTCAGGGACGTAGGCAGCACCAAGACCTTCCCGGCGACCGCCAGCGACAACGGCGCGGCCTCGTTTGCCCAGACCGTCTATCCGCTGCTCAGCCAGTTCTGTGCGCGCTGCCACAGCGCGAATGCGACCACGCCGCAGACCCCGTACTTCGCCAGCAGCGACGTCAACGAGGCCTACGCCAACGCGCAGGCCAAGATCAACCTCGACACGCCGGACCTGTCGCGCTTCTACGTGCGATTGCACGACGAGAGCCACAACTGCTGGATGCCGCAGGGCGCCCCGGCCGTGAGCTGCCCGCAGAGCTCGGCGATCATGCTCGCCGCCATCCAGGCCTTCGTCGACGGCATCGTGCCGACGCAGGTCGACCCGGCGCTGGTGCTCTCAAAAGCCCTGACGCTCTATGACGGCACCATTGCCTCCGGCGGCAACCGCTACGACACGGGTGCGATCGCCAGGTGGCAATTCAAGGAAGGCGCGGGCACCGTTGCCGACGACACTAGCGGCGTCGATCCGGCGCTCAACCTGACGCTCGCCGGCGATACCGGTTGGGTGGGCGGCTGGGGCGTGCGCTTTGGCCCGAACGGCGGTGAGGCGCGCGGCGGCGCGGCCAGCCGCAAGCTCTATGACCTGATCAAGACCGGTGGCGAGTACAGCGTCGAGCTGTGGGCGGCGCCGGCCAACGTCACGCAGGAGGACGCCTTCATGGCGAGTTACTCCGGCGGCACGGCGGCGCGCAACTTCACGGTGTCGCAGCGCGCCTACCAGTATGAAATGTTCGCGCGCTCGAGCGCCACGGATGCCAACGGCGCCCCGGCGCTGCTTACCAACGACGCGGACCGCGACGCGCAGGCTTCGCTCCAGCACGTGGTGCTTACCTACGACCCGGTCACCGGCCGGCGCGTGTACGTGAACGGCAACTTCACTGGCGACATGGACGCCCAGAAGGGCGGCACGGTGGGCAACTGGGACGACACCTTCATATTCCTGCTTGGCAACGAGACCTCGGGCAACCGCAAGTGGCAGGGTACGATCCGCTTTGCCGCGGTCTTCAACAAGGCGCTGACGCAGGAGCAGATTCAGCAGAATTTCGCCGCCGGCGTCGGCGAGCGCTACTTCCTGCTGTTTAACGTCAGTGCGCTAACCGGGGTGAGCCAGGCCTACGTGATGTTCGAGGTCAGTCGCTACGACAGCTACAGCTACCTGTTCTCGAAGCCGACGTTTATCAGCCTCGATCCGGCCGCAATGCCGGGCAGCATCGTCATCAAGGGGATGCGCATCGGCGTGAACGGCGCCGAGGCGAAGGTGGGCCAGGCGTACGCGCCGCTCGATACGACGGTGACCGACGCAAATTACACGGCCGGGGTGGGCCAACGCCTCAGCGCAGTTGGCACGGTCATTGCGCTCGAGAAAGGACCGGATTCCGACCTCTTCTTCCTGAGCTTCGACCAGATCGGCACGAGCATGCATGTGCGCACTGAGCCTGCCGCGCCGCAGCCGGCGACGCCGGCCGACAAACCCGAGAGCTCAGAGTTGGGCGTGCGCGTGTTCAGCGAGATCAACGCCTCGATGGCCGAGATCACCGGCGTGTCGATGAACGATCCGGGCGTCAAGGCCACCTACAGCCTGGTCGAACAGCAACTGCCGGGCGTCCCGACGATCGAGTCGTTCGTGGCTTCGCATCAGGTCGGCGTGGCGCAGCTGGCGATCCAGTATTGCGACGCCCTGGTCGAATCGGGGCAGGCGGCGAGCTTCTTCCCCGGGCTCGATCTGGCAGCGTCCCCGGCCACGGCATTTGCCAACACGAGCGCGCTGATCGATCCGTTGCTCGCCAAGGGCGTGGGCATCAATATCGCCACGCAGCCTGCCGACTCTGAGGTGCGCGCCGAGCTCGACAGCCTGGTCTCCCGGCTCGGCAGCTGCGGCGCCGGTTGCGCGAGCGACCGCACCAAGACCATTACCAAGGCGGCCTGCGCCACCGTGCTCGGCAGCGGCGCCATGCTCATCAAGTAAATGCGGCTACCAGGACAACGAGGCTAGACATGAAGATCCGACGCAAACAGGCCCGGGGGTTGAACGATCCGCTCCGGCACGCCGACCATCCGCGACCGGTCACGCGGCGTGAATTCCTGGGCCAGGGCTTTGTCACAGGCTCGATCGCGCTGGCCGGAGCCTCGGCGTTCAGCCTGTTCGCGAATCCACGCACGGCCTACGCCGCACTGTCGCCGGACATCGCCGCGCTCAAGAACGCGCCGTGCAACATCGTGCCGGGCGCTGGCAAGATTCCTTTCATCTGTTTCGACCTGGCGGGCGGCGCCAACATCGCCGGCTCGAACGTGCTGGTTGGCCAGCAGGGCGGGCAGCTCGATTTTCTCTCGACCGCCGGCTACAGCAAGCTGGGGATACCCGGCAACATGACCCCGAATTCCTCGATCGGTGCCGGCAGCTTCGTCGACCGGCAGCTCGGCCTGGCTTTTCACGGCGACAGCGCCTTCCTGCGCGGCATTCTCGAGCGCACCGCGGTCACGACCCGCGCCAACGTCAATGGCACGGTTATTCCGGCGCTCAGCCAGAACGATACCGCCAACAACCCGCACAATCCGATGTACGGCATTTACTCCGCCGGTGCGCTGGGCGACCTGCTGCCGTTGATTGGTTCCTCCAGCTCGGATTCCGGCGGCAACTCGCTGGCACCTTCCTACATGATGGATTCCACCGCGCGGCCGACCAAGGTCGACCGCTCTTCTGACGTCACCGGCCTCGTCGACACCGGCAAACTGGTCGGTCTCCTGAGCCAGGCCGACGCCACCGCGGTGCTCGAATCGATGGAGCGCATCAGCAAGAAGAAACTCGACAACACGGTCATGCGCCCCGGCAGTGTCGGTGTTGGTAGCGCCGATGAGGTGGTGAAGGACCTCGTGCAGTGCGGCTACGTGAAGGCGGCCGATCTCGCCGACCGCTATGGCAACGCCAAGCAGGCGCTCGATCCGAATATCGATCCGCTGATCGTGGGTCCGAGCGGCATATTCACGCAGGCCGAATACGACGGCGATTCCGAGATCCGCAAGACCGCGGCCGTCATGAAGATGGTGGTCAACGGCTACGCGGGCGCCGGCACTATTGAAATGGGCGGCTTCGATTACCACACCGGCGATCGCTCCACCGGCGAGATGCGTGACTTCCGCGCCGGTCGCTGCATGGGCGCCTGTATCGAATACGCGGCGCGGCGCCACATGCCGCTGATGCTCTATGTGTTCAGCGACGGTTCGCTATCATCGAATGGCATGATCGACAACTCGGCTGCGGGCCGTGGCAAGGGCGTGTGGACCGGCGACAACCAGTCGACGGCTGCGGCGTTCTTCCTGGTCTACGACCCCAACGGGCCGATCACGGCGATCAGCAACCAGATCGGCCACTACACTGCGGACGGTTCGGTGGCGAGCACTGGCAGCCCGGGCGCCAACGCCGTCAATCTGCTCGCCGAGATGGTGGTACTCAACTACATGGCATTGCACGGCCCGGTCGCGGCAGCGAGTTTCCAGTCCATGCGCTGGGCCGGCAACGTCAGTACCGGCCTCGGCAGCAGCGGCAGTTACGCCAGCCTTATCGGCATGCCGCAGATCGTGTCAGGGAAAGTGTCGCCCACCTGACGGGCGCGCCCGCGCGCTGCTGTCGCCCATTAACGACGCTCGTGGTGGTTCCACGCGCGGCGATCTTCCCGCATCCTTCCCCCTCTAAAGCCGCACGCTGTGTGACCTCCGTCATACGGTCGCAATGCGCCTATCGCTTCCGGAGCACAGATGATGTCAAATGGGTGCAGTGACGCCATGAGCATTAACAGGCCCCGGGAGCTATTGGTGATCCGCAAGCTTGGACGCTCGTGCGCGGTGGCGGTGCTGACCGCGGTGCTGAGCGCGAGCGCTGCCGGAGCCGCAACGGTCGGCGATCTGGCGCCCGATTTCGCGCTGCCGGCCGCCGCGGGCGGCAACGTACGGCTGTCGGAACATCGCGGCGAGGTCGTGCTGCTCACGTTCTGGAGCAGCCGTTGCGCGGTCTGTGTTTCACAGCTCGCGGCGCTCGGTGAGCTGCAGACGACATACCGCTCGGCGGGCCTGGTGACGCTGGCTGTCAGTGTCGATGACGACCTGCCGCGTGCGACGCGCTTCGCAAAATCGCACCCGGCGCGATTTCCGCTGCTGTTCGATCGACACAAGGAAGTGAGCCGCGTCTACCAGATCGAACGCCTGCCGACCACCGTGCTGATCGACCGCCGCGGCCGGGTACGTTTCCTGCAGGCCGATGCTCGCGGTATTGATAACTCGTACGTCGCGCAGGTGCGCGCGTTGCTTGATGATCCGCTGTGATCGTGAACCACGTGACCACTGCATGTCCTACGGATTCTTTACCATGAGAACTGCATTCAACTGCTGGCGGCTGTCGGCGCTCCCGGCACTGGCGCTGGCCCTTTGCCTGGCCACTCATCCGGCGTCCGGAGCCGAACCGTCCGCCGCCGCGCCTGCCGCAGCAGCGCTCACCCCCGCCGCGGGCGGCGATGTCGCTGCCCCCGAGGGCAACACCCGCGCGCTGGACGAGCAGATCCAGGATCTCAAGCAGTCCGTCGTCGACCTGAACAAGGACCTGTTCGTGCTCGAGGAGGAACTGCTGTTTCCGGCCAACACCCAGGTCGCGGTGTTCGTTTCGATGGACGTCGGGCAATTCTTCGGCCTCGATTCGGTGACGCTGAAGATCGACAAGCGCGAGGTCAGCAATTATCTGTACACGCCGCGCGAAGTCGCGGCGCTCCTCAAGGGCGGCGTGCAGCGCCTGTACCTCGGCAACCTCCGGGCCGGGACCCATGAGCTGGTTGCGCTGTTCAGCGGCAAGGGCCCGAGTGAGCGCGATTATCGGCGCGGCGCCTCGATCAAGTTCGAGAAGGGCGTGGGCGCGAAATACCTGGAGCTCAAGATATCCGACCGCGTGCGTCGCCAGCAGCCGGAATTCGAGATCAAGGACTGGGAGTAGGGCGCCAATGCGGCGGCTCAAAGCGCTGATCCTGCTGCTGCTCGGCGGCGTGCTGGCGAGTCCACTGGCGTGGGCGGCCCGCAAGGTCGATCCCGACAACCTGCCCAAGCTCGCGGTCCAGGACCTGCATTACGGCGACGTGCTGTTCCATTTTTATGCGGGCGATGATTTCGAGGCACTCACGCGACTCGAGGCCTACCAGCACTGGCAGCGCATGCCGCACAATGAGCAGGACGCCGCGCTGCTGGCCGGCGGCCTGTATCTGTCGCTGGGCATGCACAACGAAGCCGGCAAGCGCTTCGCGAGCCTGCTGACCGACAAGGTGCCGGCCGCGGTCCGCAACCGCGCCTGGTTCTACCTGGCCAAGGTCTGGTATGCGCGCGGCTACTACGATCGCAGCGAAGCATCGCTCGGCAAGATCAGCGGCGAGCTGGCGCCCGACCTGGAAGCCGAACGCCAGCACCTGTTGGTCAACGTGCTTATGCGCCAGAACCGTTTTGACGAAGCGGCCGCGCGGCTGGCCCGGTGGCAGGGGCCGGCGGACTGGATGGCCTTTGCGCGCTTCAACCTGGGCGTGGCGCTGGTGCGCCAGAACCGCCTCGAGGAGGCTGATCCAGTGTTGACGGCGGTCGGCACCATGAGCGCCGCCGGGAGCGAGATGGCCGCGCTGCGCGACAAGGCCAACCTGGCGCTGGGCTACGCCTGGCTGCAGGCCAACAAGCCGGCCGCCGCGCGCTCCGCGCTCGAGCGCGTGCGCCTGGCGGGCCCGTATTCGACACGCGCGCTGCTGGGCATGGGTTGGGCCGATGCCCAGCTGGGTCTATTCCGCGAAGCGCTCACGCCCTGGACCGAGCTGCACGATCGCAATCTCCTCGACGCCGCAGTGCAGGAATCGTACCTCGCGGTCCCCTATGCCTACGGTAAGCTCAACGCCAATGCGCAGGCGGCGCAGTTCTACGAGTCCGCCATCAAGTCCTTCGATGAGGAGGCGCAGCGTATCGATGGCGCGGTCGCGCGCATCGGCGAGGGGCACATGCTCGACGATCTGCTCGGCGCTGACCAGCCCTCGGAGCAGCAGGGCTGGTTCTGGCAGCTCAAGCAGCTGCCCGATGCGCCGCAGTCCCGGTATCTGTACAGCCTGCTGGCCGACAACGACTTCCAGGAGGGCCTGAAGAATTACCGCGACCTGGGGTATCTGGGCGGCACGCTCAAACACTGGGACGAGAGCATGGATGCGTATGGCGCCATGATCGACACCCGCGAGCAGGCCTACGGCGAAAAACTCCCGCGCGCCGATGCGCTGCTGGCCGGCAACGCGCCGGCCCGGCTGCTGGCCGAGCGCGCGGCGATCGACTCGCGTTTGACGGCGATCGAAACCGGCGCCGATGTCGCCGCGCTCGGTAGCGCCGATGAACGCGTCGAGTGGGCCAAGGTCCGCCAGCTCGAGGCCGCTGCGAGCGACGCCAGCGGGAACGATGCCGATGCGCTGCGGATCGAGCGCGACAAGATCCGGCTGATGAAGGGCGTGCTGTACTGGCGGCTCGACGCCCAGTTCAAGGAGCGCAGCTACGCGGAACGGCGCGCGTTGCGCGCACTCGATGCCCTGCTTAACCAGGCGCAGAATCGCTGGGTGCGCGTGCAGCATGCGCGCGGCAGCGTGCCGACCAACACCGGAGAATTCGCGGCGCGCATTACCGCGCTCGCCGCCCGCATCACGGCGCTCAAGGAGCGCCTGGCGCAGTCCGCACAGCAGCAGGACCACTATCTCGAACAGCTCGCCAGCGAGGCGCTGCTCGCGCAGAAGGACCGTCTCGCCGCCTACGAAGTGCAGGCGCGTTTCGCGCTGGCCGATATCTATGACCGCGC
>JAYTXT010000247.1:0-4626 GCA_043742765.1 Gammaproteobacteria bacterium
CATTCGCCAGGTTGCGCGCCGTGCCTGAACTCCCCGGATCGGCCGGCCGGTTCGCCGGGCTGGTACGCGCGGTAAACTCCACCCACTTCAGCTCCTGCACGGCGTCGCGGATCTCGGTGGTGCCGACCCGCTGCATGTTGTGCGTCTCGGCCAACGTCATCGCGCTGTCGCACAGCGTATTAATAAGCTGCGGCGTGCCGCCGGTGTAACGCAGGATCTCGGCCATTGTGTCCGGTTCGAACAGCGTCCGGCCGTTGCTGCCGGCGACGTTCAGCCGGTAGTCGACATAGCCCGCGATCTGCGCCTGCGAGAGGCGCGGGAGGCGCAGGGTACCGATGAGCCCGGTGGCCGTACCCAGCCCTTCGAGAGCCGCGAGCGAGTGGGCCAATTCCGTCCCGCCCGCCAGCACGATCAGTGGTGCGGGCTGCCGGGCGGCGAAATTCAGCAGCTCGCGCAGCATGGCGGTTGAGGCGCGGTGTGCCTCGTCGACCAGGACCAGTACGGCGCGGCCCTGGCTGGCCTCTTCCGTCACGAATTGGGTCAGGCGCGAGGCCGGGTTCAGCCCACCCGCCTCTTGTGGTAGCAGCCGGAACTGCTCGGCCAGGGACTCGATCAGTTCCTCTGCGGTCAGGCCTGGCTGTTGCACTCGGGCCACGGCGATCGAGCCCTGGTTTTCGCGGGCGATGGCGTGCAGCACGGTGGTCTTGCCGGTTCCGCGTTCCCCGAGCAGGCATAGCACTCCGTGGCCGCTGGCAACGGCGGCGCGCAGCGCATCGAGCACCGGACCCGCCTCGCTGCCCAGGAACAGGAACTCGGCGTCCGGGCGAAGTCTAAACGGCAGTTTCTTGAGCTTGAACCAGTCCGTATACATGTCAGCCGGGATCCTTCGTCCGGATCATACCCGCAGCCGCCCGAAAGGGCCTAAAATGTGATCCAAATCACACTTTTGGCTTTGAAACATAAGGTGGCGCCGCTGGGAATGCGATCTGTGGCACATAAGCCCCCCGAGGCTACGGAGTTTGCCTACCTTACGGGGGGGGTAGGGTCTCGTAGAGTGGGCGAATGACGAGCCGGGCAATTGCTGTAGGGCTGGTTCTGGTGCTGGGCGTGGCTGCGCCCCTGTGCCGGGCGGACATCTATGCTTATACCGACTCGGGTGGCACCACCCATTTTTCGAACGTGCCCGACGATCCACGCTACAAGCTGATCGTGCGCGCCCCGCTCGAAACCCCGGCCGGCGTTCCGGCCGACGCGCGCCGCGCCGCGGCCTGGCTGGCCCGCTCGGCGCAATACGACGCCGCCATCAGCCGCTCTGCCGACGCCGCAAACGTACGGCCGGAGCTGGTGCGCGCCGTCATCGTGGTGGAATCCGGGTTCAACCCGCGTGCCATTTCGCGCCGCGGCGCCATCGGACTCATGCAGCTGCTGCCGTCCACGGCGCGCCGCTACGGCGCCTTCAATGCCTTCGATCCGGAACAGAATATCCTGGCTGGCGCCCATTACCTGGCCGCGCTGATCACGCGCTACGGGGCCGATAGGCTCGAGCTGGTGCTCGCGGCCTACAATGCCGGCGAGAACGCCGTGGATCGCTATGGCGGCCGCATTCCTCCATATAAGGAGACCCGGGCCTACGTGCCGAACGTGCTGCGGATGTATCACGCACTGCGCGCGCAATCCGCCGACGCGGATGCGAGCATCGAATCATGAAACGAATACAGATCCCGCACATCGCCAGGGGCTTTACCCTCCTGGAGCTGCTGGTGGTCATGGTCATCATTGGCCTGCTGGCCGGTTTCGTCGCGCCGCGCTATTTCGCGCAGGTCGGCAAGTCGCAGGTCAAGGCCGCGCGCGCCCAGATCGACGCGCTCGACAAAGCGCTCGATCAGTACCGCATCGACGTCGGCCATCTGCCGACCAGCGAGCAGGGCCTGGTGGCGCTGAACACGCAGCCACAGGGCGAGCAGAACTGGGCGGGCCCGTACCTGAAGAAAGAAGTGCCGCTCGACCCCTGGGGCAGCGCCTACCTGTATGTCGAGCCGGGCACGCATAACAACGATTTCGACCTCATGTCCTATGGCAAGGATGGCCGCCAGGGCGGCAGCGGCGAAGCCGCTGACCTGGGGAACTGGTAAGCCATGCGCTTCCGCGTCAAAGCCATGAACGGTGGGCACGACGTGATGTCGTACGTGCTCGACGCCGTCGATGAATCGGACGCGCGCCGCCAGGTGGCCGGCGCGGGCCTCGCCTTTATTTCCATCGCCCGCGAACGCAGCCTGAACTTCGGCAGCCGCTCGACGCGCATGCCCCTGGTGACCTTCAGCCAGGAACTGGTGGCGCTGCTCGATGCGGGCCTGTCGCTGGTCGAATCGATCGAGACGCTGGGGGAAAAGGAAGGGAGCCCAGCCGTCCGGCGCACGCTCGATCAGGTGCTGGTGCGATTGCGCGAGGGCCAGACCTTCGGCGCCGCGCTGGCCGAGCATCCGCATAGTTTTCCGACGCTCTACGTCGCCACCGTGCGTGCCGCCGAACGGACCGGTGCGCTGCGCGAAGCGCTGACGCGCTACGTCGCTTACCAGCAGCAGGTCGACGTGTTGCGCAAGAGCCTGATCAACGCCTCGATCTATCCGGCCGTGCTGTGCGGAGCGGGGTTGCTCGTGGTCGCGTTCCTGATGGGCTACGTGGTGCCGCGCTTCAGTTCCATCTACGAGGACCTGGGCAGCAACCTGCCGTTCGCCTCGCGCATGCTGATGAAATGGGGTCAGTTCCTCGACCAGAACGGGTTCCTGGTGGCGGTGGGCACGATCGGCATGGTGGCGGGCCTCGCCTATACCTTCACGCGCCCCATGGTGCGCGCGGCGATCGGTCGCCGCATTGCCAGCATCCCGGCGCTCGGCAGCCGCCTGCACATTTACCAGCTCGCGCGCCTGTACCGCACGGTCGGCATGCTGCAGCGGGGCGGCACGCCCATGGTCACCGCGATGCGCATGTCGGCGGGGCTGCTGTCGGCCAATCTGCGTCCCGCCTTCGCCAACGCCACGCAGGCAGTGCGCGAGGGCCGTTCGCTCGGCGATGCGATGGAGCAGTACGGGCTCACCACGCCAGTTGCGGCGCGCATGCTGCGCGTCGGTGAACGCAGCGGCAACATGGGCGAGATGATGGAGCGCATCGCCGGTTTCTACGACGAAGAGCTGTCGCGCTGGGTGGGCCTGGTGACGCGGCTGATCGAGCCGGCGCTGATGAGCTTGATCGGCATTATCATCGGCGTCATCGTCGTGCTGATGTACTTCCCGATCTTCGAGCTGGCCGGGAGCATCAAATGAGCGCGGCCGCCGACAACTCCAATATTTTCGGGCTTGATGAGGCGCTGCTGACCGCGGCGGTCACCGAGACCCAGACCAGCGGGCGCTCGACGCTCGAGTATCTCGAGGAACGTTCGGGCCTGGGGCCGGTGGAACTCACTTCGGCGCTGGCCCGGGCGCTCGACTATCGGATGCTGACGCGCGCCGACCTGGCGCGGCTCGAGCCGGCATTTGACCTGCTGGCGCCCGCCGAGGCGACGCGGCGCAATTGCCTGCTGGTGCGCAGCGGCAAGCAGCTGCTCGCCGTGATCGCCGATCCCTTCGATGCCGGGAACCGCAGCTGTGTGGAAGTTCTCGTTCCGAAATCGCTCGAGTGGGTGCTGGCGCCACGCGCTGAAATCGCCGGTTACATTGCGCGTCACGAACAAGGGCTCCGGGCGCTCGATGCCGCGGTGGTCGGCAGCACCTCGGAAGGATCGTCCAACGGCTCGGTCGACAACCTCTCGCTCGCCTCCATCAGCCAGGATTCCAGCCCGATCGTCAAGCTGGTGCATTCGACGCTCTACGACGCGCTGCGCGCGGGCGCGAGCGACGTGCATCTGGAGACCTTGGCCAACGGTCTTGTGGTGCGCTACAGAATCGATGGCGTGCTGGTGCACATGGCGGCGGTTACCGGCGGTGAGGTCTCCGAGCAGGTGATCTCGCGCATCAAGGTCATGGCCGAGCTCGACATCTCCGAGCGCCGGGTGCCACAGGATGGCCGCTTCAAGGTGGCCATCGACGGCCGCGCCATCGATTTTCGCGTCTCGATCATTCCGAGCGTGTTCGGTGAGGACGCGGTGCTGCGTATTCTCGACAAGCAGTCGCTCACCGAAAAGGTGCATGGTCTGACGCTCGAATCCCTGGGGTTCGATTCCGAAACCGTCAGCCAGCTGCGGCGCCTCAGCTCCTTGCCCTACGGCATGCTGCTGGTCACCGGTCCTACCGGTAGCGGTAAGACCACGACGCTGTACGCGGCCATTTCCGAAACACAAACGGGTCACGACAAGATCGTCACGATCGAAGACCCGGTCGAATACCAGCTGCCAGGGGTATTGCAAATCCCGGTCAATGAGAAGAAAGGCTTGACCTTCGCGCGGGGTTTGCGTTCTATTTTGCGCCACGACCCGGACAAGATCATGGTCGGAGAGATCCGTGACCCGGAGACCGCGCAGATCGCGATCCAGTCGGCCCTCACGGGCCACCTGGTGTTCACCACGGTGCACGCCAACAACGTGTTCGACGTCATGGGGCGCTTCGTGCACATGGGCGTCGACACTTACAGTTT
>JAYTXT010000248.1:0-5673 GCA_043742765.1 Gammaproteobacteria bacterium
TCAACGGGCCCCACATCACTTGCTCGACAATGTATTGCAGGCCGCCGTTACTGCTGGCGATCAGCGGGTCCTTCAAGTTGGGTGCCGCCATGACGGCGAACACCAGGATCGCGCCGCCGATGACGAAGGACGCGAGGATGGCCCGTAGAATGGCCGTGGGAGCGGTGCGTCGCGGCTCGAGTGTCTCCTCTCCCAGTGAGCTGGCGGTGTCGAATCCGTACATGACGTATCCCGAGGCCAGCGACGCCACCAGGAACGCACCCAGAAAGCCGCCGCTGGTGCCGGCGCCGTATCCGCCGGTCGAGAAAAACACCTCGGGCCCGCGCGTGGCGCGGAGCGCCAGAATGGTTGCGATGAGACAGGCGGCAATCAGCTCAATAAAGACGCCCGCGCTGTTGATCATCGCCATCAACCTCACTCCCAGCGCATTGACGATGGTAGTGAAAACAATCAGGATCGTACCGAGGATCACCGCGTTGGCGGCGAAATCGCGGGCACCCGTGCCGTCGCCGACGATCTGAAAGCCGTGCCACAATCGTGGCAGGTTAAGTTGCAGCGCCAGCACCACAGCAGACAGCGTCACTATTGACGCGGTAAGCATCAGCCAACCAGCACACCAGCTCACGAATCGACTGCCCAGCTGCTTGGACCAGTTATAGACTGACCCCGCAACGGGGTATTTGGCGGCGAGCTCCATGAAGCACAGTGCGACCGCAAGCTGGCCGATGAGCACCATCGGCCAGGACCACAGGTAAGCCGGCCCAGCGGTACTGAAACCGAAGTAGAACAGCTGGAAAGTGCCGGTGAGGATCGAGATATAGCTGACACCGGCGGCGAAGCTGCCGAATTTTCCGATGCCGCGATCGAGCGATTCCCTATAGCCGAAGTGCTCCATGCCGCTGTCGGCTCGAGTGACGTTGGCGTTCTTGACCATGCGTGTACCCCCTGTGCGGCGGATTCTGCGGCGTTAATCCACTTCGAACAAGAGCCGACCCTACGCTTCCCGCAATGGCCCCAGCCAGGACTTAAAGTGGCGCCGAACTGGGCGCAGCGTCAGCGCTGATAGGCTTGATTTGCTTGTGACGGGGTAATTGAGCCAATATGCGCAGGCCAGGCATAAGGGGGAAATTGCCATGAATGCGAAGCTTTGCTGTGCTGTAGCCGCAATTCTTGGCGGCGTGCCGCTCGCCGCGATCGCCGCCGACGCCACAGGCGGCGGCGGCGGCGCCGGCTCGCTCGAGGAGATCATCGTCACCGCGCAGCGCCGCTCCGAGAACATGCAAGATGTGCCGATCTCGATGCAGGCCTTCACCGGCGAGGCGCTCAAGCAGCTGAACGTCACCACCTTCGATGACTACATCAAGTACCTCCCGAACGTGTCGTCGGCCAATAACGGCCCTGGCCAGAATGAGATCTTCATGCGGGGCCTCTCCGCCGGCTCGCAGCCCAGCCAGGGGAGTGGCTCGACCGCTTCGTTCCCCAATGTCGCGATCTATCTCGACAACCAGTCGGGCCAGCTGCCCGGCCGCAACCTCGACGTGTACGCAGCGGACATCAATCGCATCGAAGTGCTGGAAGGCCCGCAGGGCACCCTTTTCGGGTCGGGCGCCGAGGCGGGCATGGTCCGGTACATCACCAACGAGCCAAAGCTCGACGCCACCGAAGGTAGCGGCAGGATGAGCTACGGCACGACCGCGCACGGCGCAGCGAATTCCTCGGCCGAGCTGGTGCTGAACCTGCCGCTGGTTGATGGCAAGGTGGCGCTGCGAGCGGTGCTCTACGACGATCACCGTGGCGGCTACATCGACAACGTGCCGGCAACTTTTACGCGCCGGAACACCGACGTCGGCATCCAGTATGCCCACTACGCGGCCGTCAACGGCCAGTGCCCCGACGGCCTGCCGAACAACGGCTATTGCGTGCCGCCGGGTTCGATAGCTGTAAACAATTACGCTATCGCCAACCGCGACATCAATCCGGCGACCTACCAGGGCATCCGCGCCAGCATCAAAGTCAAGTTCAACGAAGACTGGGACCTGCTGATCACGCAGATGTACCAGGATCTGAACGCCGACGGCGTGTTCTACCAGCAGCCGTATGGCTCCGACCGTGAAAAACTCAAACCACTGGAAGTCACGCTGTTCAACCCCTCCTTCAATCGCGACAAATTTACCAACACGTCCTGGACCCTGAACGGCAAGCTTGGCGAAGCGCTGCGCGCCGTTTACACGGGCGGCTACCTGAGCCGCAAGGTCGAACAGGTCAACGACTACACCAACTACTCACGCGGCGTGTACGCCGATTACTACCAGTGCTACGGACCGGGCTACTACACACCATACCTGCCCTCCAAATGCTTCTCGCCGCAGGTGATCTGGCGCTCGAACGAGCAGAACGAACACACGCAGCACGAACTGCGCTTCTCGACGCCGGACGACTGGCGCCTGCGTGCCCTCGGCGGCATCTACCTCGAGGACAACAAGCTCTACGACCAGAGCGACTGGCGTTACAAGACGGTGCCTGCATGTACCGCGAGCGGCGATCCGCTGACGACGCCGGGGAACTACGGCTGCTTTACGCAGATCGGTACCAGCGGCAGCAACGTCAAGAACCCGGGCGTGCGGGACGTGAACAGTTCCTTCTACCAGGACGACGTGCGCGAGGTGAAGCAGACCGCGTTCTTCATTTCTGCCGACTTCGACCTGATCCCAAAGGTTCTGACCGCCACGCTCGGTACGCGCCACTTCCAGTTCAAGAACTCGCTTAAGGGCGATGTGCCAAACAGCTTCTTCTGCTTCCAGGCCGGAGCACCGGGAACGGACGGCTGCCAGGCCAACAGCTACCATCTTGACACAAAGGGCCTCCAGGGCACGGAGTCTGGCTGGAAGAGCCGCGCCAACCTCACCTGGCATATCACGCCCGACGCGATGGTGTACTACACCTTCTCGCAAGGGTTCAGGCCGGGCGGCTTCAACCAGAACGGCGGCACGCTGCACGGATACGATGAACAACAGGTTTACCAGTACCGCGTGCCTGATTCCTACCGATCCGACAAACTCGACAACAACGAGATAGGCTGGAAGACGGAGTGGCTGAACCACCGGCTCGCGTTCAACGGCGCCTACTACCAGGAGAAATGGAAGGACGTGCAGGTCGCGATTTTCTATTCCAGCGTTGTCGGTAACGTGTTTTTCAACTCTAACGGCCAGGACTTCGACCTGAAGGGCCTCGAGATGCAACTGGTGGCCCGACCTGGGCGCGGATGGACGATCCAGGCCGCCGGGTCGTGGAATCACAGCGAGCAGACGAACTCTCCGCAGCTGCTGAATACCAACCCGGATTCGCCGGCTGTTGGTCAGCCGATCACGATCACCTGCGGTGGCACCTACTACACGCCGCCCTGCCAGCCGGTCGCCAATGTCTACGGTCCGAAGGGCTCACCTACGGCCAACGCACCCCCGATCCAGACCAGCTTACGCGTCCGTTACGACTGGGCAGTGAACGACCTGAAGGCCTACGTACGGGTGGGAACCTCACACGTCGGCCATTCGTTCACTCAGGCGGGCTCGAATCCGCCGCTCGCAGCCGACGGACTCATCACCACCGGGCGCATCCGCTTTGAGGATCCGGCGTACTCGACGTGGGATGCCGCGATCGGCTGCTCGCGCGGGGCCTGGAACCTGTCGCTGGTGGGCGAGAACCTTGCCGACACGAACAAGCCGGTGTTCACCAGCACCGACCAGTTTATCGTCGCGCAAACACCGTTGCGCCCGCGCGTAATTGCCCTGAACGTCGGCTACAATTTCTGAGCGTGCGGATTAGCTCTCTGCGGCGAGCTCTTCCGAACCGACGGCCAGGAGCCCGGTGACATAGGGCAAAAACGAGCGCCAGGTCTGCAGTTGGAAGCGCTGCAGCTCCTGGCGCCACAGCACTACCTCGGCCTTCGCGTACACGGTGCGCGAACAGAAGCCGACCGGCATCTGCGCGAAGTCGAGGTCAAGCGGGCAAGCCATGGCGAGCAAACGCGTGGCGCCGGGTCCCGATAGCTCGATCGCCGCCTGCCGATGGCTTACATCCACGAGCGAATGTGGGACGCCATCGAGCGCGGTGGTGAGGCGCGGCACAAGTTGCGTGCCGGCCGCGTCTGGCCCCACCAGCAGCTGCTCGTCGGGGCCCAGCCAAAGCGCGGTCCACTCGCCGAGCGTCACGGCGCGGCAGGCATCGATGGCAAGCGGCAGTTCAGCGGCGGACATCGGGCCGGCGGCCGCCCGAAGGTCTACGCGCAGCGACCAGCACGACAGCGGATCGAGCGTGCACCAGCCCGTGGCGCTGGCGCGCGCCGGCAATGTGCGGGCGGCCTTCATCTCAGCCATTCAGGCGCTCCCCCTTCGGGTCGTAGAAAACAGGCTGCGTCACGGTGACCGCCGACTCGCCGCGCGGTGTTGGCACGTAGAGCGTTTCGCCGATGCGTGAGCGGCCGGCGCTTACCACCGCCAGCGCGATCGAGCGGCCGAGTACCGAGCTGTAGTACGACGAGGTCACATGACCGATCAGGCGCATCGGAGGCCGCTGGCCGGGTGCGGCAGCTATCTGGCTGCCTTCCTCCAGCACGTGAGCGGGGTCGGCCGTCAACAGCCCGACCAGTTGTTTGCGGCCTGGATCCTGGAGAGCGCTCTTGCGTAGCGAGACCATGCCAAGGAATTCGGGCTTGTTCTTGCCCACCGCCCAGCTCAGGCCCGCGTCATCGGGGGTCATCGTGCCGTCCGTATCCTGGCCAACGATAACGTAGCCTTTCTCCGCTCGCAGCACGTGCATGGTCTCTGTGCCGTAGGCGCAGATGCCGTGCGGCTGGCCAGCCTCCCAGACCGCGCGCCACACTTCCGCGCCGTAGTCGGCGGGCACGTTGATCTCGTAACCGAGCTCGCCGGTGAAGCTCACGCGGAAAATCATCGCCGGCACCCCACAGACCAGCCCCCGTGCCATGGCCATGTGGGGCAGCGCCGCGGCCGACAGATCGGCCTGTTCAACGAGCGGTTCGAGCACTGCGCGGGCCTGCGGACCTTGCACCGCGATCACCGCCCACTGCTCGGTGGTCGAGGTGAGCCATACCTTAAGATGCGGCCACTCGGTCTGCAGGTAGTCCTCCATCATGCCCAGCACGCGCGGTGCGCCGCCCGTGGTGGTCGTGACGTGCAGGCGATCCGCTGCCGTGCGCGCGACCACGCCGTCGTCGTACACGAAGCCGTCGTCACGCAGCAGGATGCCATAACGGCAGCGGCCGATAGCCAGTGAGCTCCAGTTGTTGACGTACAGGCGGTTCATGAATTCGATTGCGTCGGGCCCTACGACTTCGATCTTTCCCAGCGTGGAAGCGTCGAAGAGACCGCAGGAGCGGCGCACCGCCAGGCACTCGCGCGCCACAGCCTGGTGCAGGTCTTCGCCGCTTTCTGGCAAGTACCGCGCGCGCTGCCACATCGACACCGGTTCGAACACCGCGCCGCGTGCTGCTGCCCAGTCGTACATGGGCGTTTTGCGGACCGGCGCAAACAGTTCACCGCGCGCGTAGCCGGCAAGGCCGCCGAAACCCACGGGCAGGTAGGGCATGCGGAAAGTTGTGAGCCCAACTTCGGGAATTGTGCGACCGAGCTGCTGCGCCGCGATCGCAAGGGCATT
>JAYTXT010000249.1:0-3138 GCA_043742765.1 Gammaproteobacteria bacterium
GCGGTGGGCGACGCTGCGCCGGCCGGAGCGGGCATAATAACGCCCATGGACAGACTCCGCGTAGCGGTTGTGGGCGTCGGCTACCTTGGCAGGTTCCACGCGCAGAAATACGCGGCGCTCCGCGGCTGTGAGCTGGTGGCTGTGGCCGACGCGCGTCCTGAGGCCGGTGGCGCCGTGGCGCAGGAACTGGGCACCCGCACCGTTGGCGATTACCGCGAGCTGCTGGGCAAGGTCGATGCCGTGAGCATCGTGACGCCCACCGCCGCGCACTGCGAGATGGCGCTCGCGTTCCTGGAAACGGGCGCGCATGTGCTGGTCGAGAAGCCGATTACCGAGACCGTCGCGCAGGCGCAGCGGCTCATCGAGGCCGCGCGTCGCGCCGGGCGCGTGCTGCAGGTGGGCCACCTCGAGCGCTTTAACCCGGCGATCGTCGCCGCCGAGCCGCACCTGCGTACGCCACGCTTCATTGATTGCCAGCGTCTGGCGCCGTTCCGCGAGCGTGGCACCGACGTCAACGTGGTGCTCGACCTGATGATCCACGATCTCGACATCGTGCAGAGCATCGTCGGCAGTGATATCGCGCATATCGACGCCGTCGGCACGCCGGTGTTTTCGCCCGAGATCGATATCGCCAACGCGCGCATCCGCTTCGCGAACGGTTGCGTGGCCAATGCCACCGCGAGCCGCGTCAGCCTCAAGACCGAACGCAAGCTGCGCATCTTCCAGGACGACGCCTACCTGTCGCTCGACCTGCAGCAGAAGATCCTCACCGTGATCCGCAAGCAGCCGGTCGCTGCCGGCGAGACGCGGCTGCCGGTGAGCATCGACGAGCAGTCTTTCGAGCCCGGCGATGCGTTGCGCAGTGAAATCGAGGCGTTCCTGGCGAGCTGTCGTGGTGAAGGTCCGGTCGTGGTCAGCGGCGAGGATGGCATGCGCGCCCTGCAGACCGCGGTGGCGATCGCGGCCGCAGTTTTGAATGCAACGCAGTAAATCCAACTATTTGCAACACGAACAATAACAAACCTATACTTTTCCCCGGCCGCTATCGCGCGGCGCGTGGAGGTTGACTATGACGGCATTGACATCTGGCGAGCGGACCGGGTCGGTAACCGGCCGCGCACGCACGGCGGCACGGCGCATGGCAAGACCCCGCGTCGAGCGTGCCGCGGACGCCCGGGTCGATCTGGGTTGCCTGCCGCGGTTGCTGGGTTTCAACCTGCGGCGCGCGCACTTGTGTATGTGGCGGCAGTACGTCGCGGTCATCGGCGAGAACAATATCCGGCCTGGCCTGTTCAGCCTGCTGGTGCTGGTCGGGTCGAATCCCGGCATCGCACAGATCGAGCTCTGCAAGCACCTCGGCATCGACAAGGCCAGCATCGTCGCGCTGCTCGACCGCCTGGAGAAAGACGACCTGCTCGATCGCCTGCGCTCGACGCGCGATCGTCGCCGCCACGGCATCTACCTTACCGCGCGCGGCGCCGAGGCTCTGGAATCACTCGTTTCGCAGGTGCGCGCGCTCGAACGGCAGATGGCCAGCCGCTTTGCGCGCGCGGAAATCGAACAATTCCTCGGTTTCCTGCAGCGCTTCTATGCCTAGGCCGAATCTGCCGCGTCTGGCGCGGCGCCGCCATCCATGAGTCGTGCCAATTCCGCTGACAACGGTTTCATAAACCAGTTTGATTCGGGCATGGCGCTGACCGTCACACCGCATTCGCTGAGCGCGGCCGCCACCACCGGGCCGACCGCCGCCACCTGCGTGGCCGCGAGCGCGGCCAGCACGGTCGCGGCATCCGCCACGGCGAACAGCCGCGCCACCTGCGTCTTGCTGGTGAAGGCGATCGCGTCGACCTCACCGCCCGCCAGCCGCGCCAGCAGCGTGCGCACCGCCGCGTCATCCGCCGCGTCGGCGTAGACGTAGGGCGCAACAGCGCGGATTTCGGCGCCGGCCTCGCGCAGGTATTGCTGCAGGGGTGGATTTGGCTCGCTGCCATATAGCTGGGCACCGACTATGTGGCCGCGCAGATCCAGCGTGGCGAGCGTGGCGATGACGCCGGCGGTGGTTGGCGCCGCGGCTTCCAGATCGGCGCTGAGCCCCAGCTCGCGCAAGGCGCGCGCGGGCTTTGGCCCGCGCGTGATCTTGCGGGTGCGTGCCAGCGCAGTGAGAAACGCCGGCCGCAGCGCGGGTTCGTGGCGCTCGAGGCAGGCGAGGAGCCGCCGCAGCCCTTCGCCGGTCAGCAGCACCAGGTCGTGGCAGCTGCCGGCGGCGAAGTCGCGGAGCCAATCCAGCACGGGTTGCGGGTCGGGCGCATCGCGGATCGCCACCAGCGGCGCGCGCAGCACGCGCGCGCCGCGGCGCTCCAGGAGCGCTGCGAACAGATCCAGTTCACGCGTCTCGGGGAGCGCGATCAGGCGGTCCTGCAGCGGCGAGGCGTTCACAGGCCGATGATACCGCCGGCCCCGAGGAGTGTGGCAAGGCCGAGCAGCACGAACAGGGCTGCCGCGCAGCGGCGCACGAGCACGATCGGCAGCGCACGGGTGACTCGATCACCGAGCAGCACGGCGGGCACGTCGGCGATCAGCATGCCGCAGGTGGTGCCAATGACGACCGCGATCAGCGGCGTATAGCGGGCGGCGAGCATGGCGGTCGCGACCTGGGTCTTGTCCCCCATCTCGACCAGAAAGAAGGCGATCAGCGTGGTGCCAAAGGCACCGAGCCCGGCCCGCTGCATCAGCGTGTCATTCGCCTTGTCGGGCACCAGGGTCCACACGCCCATAGCGATGAATCCGAGCGCCAGCAGCCAGTGCAGCAGGGTCGGACTGAGCGCACGCGTAACCCACGCGCCGAGCAGGCCGGCCAACGAGTGATTCGCCAGCGTCGCGACGACAATCCCGGCGATGATCGGCAGCGGCCTGCGGAAGCGGGTCGCGAGCAGCAGGGCCAGCAATTGTGTCTTGTCACCGATTTCAGCGAGCGCGACGACCCCGGCACAAATCCATAAGGCATGCATGATAGGGCGTGCAGTCTAGGGCCTGTTCACACTTATTGACTGTCTCATAACTAATGCAAGTATCGAGGCAAAAAAGGGGGCAGATCAGATTGGCTGACACAGCCGCGCAAGACGCGTTGGGAGGCGCGAG
>JAYTXT010000250.1:0-1914 GCA_043742765.1 Gammaproteobacteria bacterium
CAGGCGCTGAAACAGCAGGCCGTCGAGTCGAAGGACGATACCCAGATCAATCCCGTGGCAGTGCGCGTGTCGCTGGGGAAGCGCTTTGACATTGGCTACATCGATCATCCGGGCGTCAATGATATCGACATCCATCGCGACGGCGATCACTGGGTTGCGGTCGCCAACTACGAGGAACTGGCGCCGCTGTTCGCCAACGTCTCGATACTGGTGCAGTTCAACAAGCAGGTGGAGCTGCAGTGACGGATGAGCGCGGGTGAAATTCCGGGCAGCGTGCCGGCCGCCGAATGGGTGCGTCGCCAGCTGCAGTACGAACCGCGCGACGCGGCGCTGTTCGGACAGGCGCTCACGCACCGTAGCGCCGCGCGCAACAACAATGAGCGGCTCGAATTCCTGGGCGATGCCATTCTCAACCTGATCGTCGCCCAATACCTTTATGAGCATTACGCCGACGCCGACGAGGGTGCCCTGAGCCGCCTGCGCGCGGCGGTGGTCAGCGGCGCGTCGCTGGCGCGGGTGGCCGCGGCACTGGAACTCGGGCCGGCGCTCGCCATGGGCGCCGGGGAACTCAAGACCGGCGGTTTCCGGCGCGAATCCATACTGGCCGACGCCCTCGAGGCGGTCTGCGGCGCGCTGTATCTCGAGGCCGGCATGGAGACCACGCGGCCGGTGTTGCTGCGCGTCCTGGCGCCGGCGCTGGCGGCGCTCGATACCAGCGCCGAGGCCACGGCCGACGGGCAGAAGGACGCCAAGACCCGCTTGCAGGAATGGCTTCAGGGCCGCGGCCTGCCGCTGCCGCGCTACCAGGTTGTGCAGGTCGGGGGCGAGTCGCACGCGCAGACTTTTCGCGTCAGCTGCGAAGTGGACGCGGTGAAAGCCAGCGCCCAGGGCGAGGGCCCAAGCCGCCGCCGGGCGGAACAGGCAGCCGCGCAGCAGCTGCTGGCGCAGCTTGGCCTATGAGCGCTTTTCGCAGCGGTTTCGTCGCCCTGGTCGGGCGGCCGAACGTCGGCAAGTCGACGCTCCTGAACGCGATGCTCGGGCAAAAAGTGAGTATCGTGACTTCGCGCCCGCAGACCACCCGGCATCGGGTGCTCGGCATCAGTGAGTCGGACACCGGCCAGATCGCCTTTGTCGACACGCCTGGCATGCACCAGGGACCCAAGCGCGCGCTGAATCGTGCCATGAATCGAGCCGCCGGCGCCGCTCTGGGCGACGCCGACCTGGCTGTGTTCATCGTCGAGGCGCTGCAGTGGACCGACGAAGACGCCATGGCGCTCGAGCGTGTCGTACAGTCACAGCGCCCGGTGATCGCGGTGATCAACAAGGTCGATCGCGTGCACCCGCGCGAGCGCCTGCTTCCTTATATCGCCAGGCTCGCGGAACGGGCGCCATTTCTCGCCGTGGTGCCCATCTCGGCGCTCCGCGCCGACAACCTCGAGCCCTTGCGCAACGCCATCCTGGCGGCGCTCCCGGAGGGCGAGCGTCTGTACCCGGCTGGGCAGGTGACCGATCGCAGCGAGCGCTTCCGCATTGGCGAGCTGATCCGCGAGAAACTGACGCTCGAGCTGGTCGAGGAATTACCCTACGGCGTCGCGGTCGAAGTCGAGAGCTATGAGCCCACCGAAGATGGCCGCGTCGAGGTGGGCGCCGTGATCTGGGTGGATCGCGAGGGACAGAAACCCATCGTGATCGGCGCCGGCGGCGAGCGACTCAAGCGCATCGGGCGGGCAGCACGGCTCGAGCTCAATCACCTGTTCGCGCGCCGCTACCACCTCACGCTGTGGGTGAAAGTGCGCGAGAACTGGGCCGATGACGCACGCGCACTGCGCGAGCTGGAGGTCGAGTGAACCGCGGCGGCCGGCGCGCGCAGCTGGCGTGCGGCTATCTGCTGCACCAGCGTCCCTACCGGGACAG
>JAYTXT010000251.1:0-2909 GCA_043742765.1 Gammaproteobacteria bacterium
TTGGCGCGCCTGGAGAGATTCGAACTCCCGACCTTCTGGTTCGTAGCCAGACACTCTATCCAACTGAGCTACAGGCGCGCCGAAAACGAAACTGATCGCCATGATGCAGGAAAACCGGCGGTGGAGTGGAAGATCCATACGGCCACTGCATGATGCTGATTTTCAAGGATTTCCTTGGCTGTCAACACCAGCCAGGGTGCCGACGAGTCAGGGCGCGCATTAAAGCCGAAAGCCCCACGGCGAGCAACTGCCTTATTTGAGCAAACCGGCGGCTAGGCTAAGCTCACGGCACCGAGCCAACCCCCTCGCAGCGTCCGGGATTTCAGGAGCACCCGCCCAAATGGCCAGCCCGAAGAAGGCAAAGTCTGCGTCCGGTTCCCCTGCCCTGTTGATTGCCACGCGCAAGGGCGCATTCATCCTCAAGGGCGATCGATCGCGTCGCCGCTGGCAGCTGGGCAAGCCTATTCATCTGGGTCACATCGCGCATCATCTGGTACAGGATCCGCGCGACCGGCGTTCGCTCCTCATGTCCGTGCGTACCGGGCATCTCGGCCCAACGATGATGCGTTCAACGAATGGCGGCCGCAGCTGGACGGAGGCCACATCGCCGCCGGCGTTTCCAAAGGCCGCTGAAGGTCAGAAGGCGCACGTGCTCGATCACAGCTTCTGGCTGACTCCCGGTCACGCCAGTGAACCAGGCGTTTGGTACGCAGGCTCGTCACCCCAGGGGCTGTTCCGATCTGAAGACGGCGGCGACACCTGGCAGCCGGTGCGCGGTCTCAACGAGCACCCGGAGTACAGCCAGTGGATGGGTGCTGTGGTCAATGGCACGCCAGACGGTCCCAAGCTGCATTCGGTGCTGGTCGATCCGCGCGACCGGAATCATCTCTACGTCGCCATGTCGAGCGGCGGCGTGCATGAATCGCGCGATCGGGGCGCGACGTGGCGGCCGTTGATCAAGGGACTCGAAGTGGTTGAGTCGTTCGATGCGAGCCTGCTCTACATGCACGATCCGCACTGCGTGCGCTTCTGCCCATCGAACCCCGATCGGCTTTACCAACAGAACCACTGCGGAATCTATCGGCTGGATCGTCCCGGCGAAGAATGGATTCGCGTCGGCAGGAACATGCCAAAGAAAATTGGCGATGTCGGCTTCCCCATCGTCCTGCATCCGCGTAATGACCAGACCGCGTGGGTATTCCCCATGGACGGGAGCGGTGTGTGGCCGCGCACCAGCCCGGATGGCAAGCCCGCCGCCTACGTCACCCGGAATGGCGGCGCGAAGTGGCAGCGGCTCGACAAGGGTATGCCGAGAAAAGAGGCCTGGTGGACGGTGAAGCGCCAGGCCATGTGCGGCGATGGGCGCGACCCCGTTGGCCTGTATCTGGGCACCACCAGCGGCGAGATCTGGGCCAGTCGCAACGAAGGCGCGAGCTGGAGCTGTGTCGCCAGACACCTGCCAGAGATTTATGCCGTAGAGACCGCGGAATTCTAGCAGCGTGGCATGCGTGCACATCAGAATTCCCAGCCCGTTGCTCTCGTACACGAATTGTCGCGACGTCGCAGCGACGGGCACCACGCTTAGCGCCATCCTGCTGGATCTGGATCGACAGTTTCCGGGTCTGCGTTTTCGCATGATCGATGAGCAGGATCGGCTGCGCCCGCACATGCGCGTGTTCATCGGCCAGGAGGAATTGCGTGATCTGGCGGCGCCGCTGGACAGCGCGGCGACCTTGCACATTATCCAGGCGCTGAGCGGCGGCTAGCCGCGAAAAGAAACGGATTCGAATCGGTCGCAGTGGACCTACTGCGCAGGACGCGGGGCGATCACGATTTGCCGGCCGTCGACGGCGCCGTCCAGGCTGGTCGTCGCCAGCACGGCATCCAGGGCTGCGCGCGGGGGCAGATTCAGAGCTCGACCGTGCAACAGCAGCTGGCGCGCCTCGGCTTCCGAGGCGGGGTCTGAAAACCGGATGGCCAGCCCGGCGCGCTGGCCAATTTCAGACACCACGGCGTACAGCGATTGTCCATCTATATCCAGAGGGCCCGCCAGGGTGTCGACCCAGTCCCAGATGCCATCAAATGCGGCGAGATCCCTGCGCTCTACATGGCCGGACGAATCGATGTTGGCGGCCTGACCCGATTGCAGCTCCACGGGTTCGCGCGATGTGGGATGCAGCGCCACCCGGCCGCTGCGAACCGCAACCATGAGCGCCTGGGCGTCCTTGCTGACCAGAAATTCGGTGCCAATGTGCTCGACGTTGCCAAAGTCCGTGAGCACGCGCAGGCGCGTGGCGCTGCCGGGCCCGTAGCTGCGCACGAACAGGCGCCCCTGCAGCAACTGCACCGACTCAGGCGACGACAGCGTCAGCCGCGAGTGGCGATCGAGGCGCAGCTCGGCGCCGCTAAAGCTGCGCACCAGCACCGCCGTAGACGCGGTCTGCAGGGAATCGCCGCTGAACAGATACGCATTGCGCGATGCTGCAAACAAATGCCAGTAGGAACTCGTTGCCAGCGTGTAGGCGCCACCATCGACAACACCGACAGCCATGCCTGGAACCTGCAGCACCACCGCGCGAACCAGAATCGCCATCAGCGCCACGCTGGCAGCGAGTGCGTAGCTCCGCCGTACCCACCTGCGCCGGCTCACAGCGGTTTGCCATGCACGCTGGGCATGCTCATAGACCGCGGCGGTCACCGTCTCTGGCGGTGCCGCGCGGCGCCCGGCGGTTCGCAGCAGGCCGCCCACCTCGTCATTGTCTTCTACGGTCATGGTTCAGGCCTCGGAGTCGCGATAGTCGGATGTTCCAATGAGATCGTCGAGCGTCAGCCCGGCGACCGCCGCAAAGGCCTCCCGAAACGACGCTCGTGCCCGTTGCAGCAACGATTGTGCGGCCGCAGACGACAGA
>JAYTXT010000252.1:0-4540 GCA_043742765.1 Gammaproteobacteria bacterium
GCAACGGGTGTGGTCACCGACCGGGGCACCATCGGTTGCGACATCCTGGTCAACTGCGCCGGCCTGTGGGCCAAGCGCGTCGGCCGCTTGGCCGGCGTCGAGCTCGCGGCAGGCGTGGTCGAGCATCAGTATTTCCTTACCGAAAAGCAGCTGAGCTTCGATGCGAACCTCCCCACGCTGCGCGATCCCGACCATAACTTCTACCTGAAGCCGGATACCGGCGCATTTGCCATTGGCGGCTGGGAAGACGGGTCGCGCGGCTTCCACCGCGGGCTGCCGCCATTTTCCTTCGCGCGCGAATTGCTTGCCGCGAACATGGAACGGCTGGAACTGTTTGCCCTGCCGGCCGCCGAGCGGCTGCCGGTGCTGAACGAAATTGGCATACAGACCGTGATCAACGGTCCCATTCCGGTGTCCGCCGACGGCGAGCCGCTCATGGGCCTCGCGCCCGGTCTCGATAATTTCTATGTCGCCTGCGGCTTCACGGCGGGCATCGCGGCCTCGGGCGGTGCCGGGCTGGCGGTGTCGAACCTCATCCTGCACGGCGATGCGGGCATGGACTTGTGGCCCTTCGACGTGCGCCGCTTTTCCTCGGCGCAGGCGCAACCGCGCTATCTCGAGAAGCGCGCCATCGAGGCCTACGGCGCTTACTACAAGATTCACTGGCCGGTTGAAGAATCTCAGGTCGGGCGTGGCCTGCGGCGCTCGCCGATTCACGCTCATCTACAGCGGGCGGGCGCCGTGTTCGGATCGAAAGCCGGCTGGGAACGGCCCAACTGGTTCGCGCCGGAGGGAACTGCCGCGCAGGACGCCCCGTCCTTCGAGGACCAGCCCAACTGGTTCGCCCCCGTGGCCGCCGAACTCGTAGCGATCCGGCAACGCGCGGCGCTGATTGACCAGACCTCGTTTGCGAAGTTCGAAATCCAGGGTGCGGGTGCCCAAGCGGCGCTGCAGCGCATCGCCGCCAACGATCTGGGCGGGCCGCCCGGCAAGGCGGTCTATACGCAGCTGTGCAACGAGCGTGGTGGCATCGAGGCCGACGTGACTCTCGTCCATCTTGGCCTCGATCATTTCTACCTCGTCACCGGCGCGGGCTTCGGCGTCCGCGACTCAGGCTGGGCGGCCCGGCACTTGCCCGCTGGTGTGTCGATCCGCGAGATTACCAGCAGCATCGCGACGCTGAACCTCTGCGGACCCAGGGCGCGCGAGATCCTGCAGGCCGTGGCCGACGATGACGTATCGAATGCGGCGTTCCCGTTTCTTGGCGTGCAACGAATCGACATTGGCGATGCCAGCGCGCTGGCGGTCCGTATCGGCTATGTCGGCGAGCTCGGATATGAACTCTATGTGCCCCAGGAGTACGCGGCCGGCGTCTACGAGACCCTGTGGGAGGCGGGCCAGCCACTCGGCATCGCCAACGCCGGCTACCGCGCCATCGAATCAGCCCGCCTGGAGAAGGGCTACCTGTACTGGTCGAGCGACATATCGCCCGACTACAACCCCTACGAGGCCGGGCTTGGCTTCTGCGTGGCGCTCGGCAAAGGCGATTTTATCGGGCGCTCAGCGCTGCTGACTACAAAGAGCGAGGGCGTAACGCGAAAACTCTGCTCGTTCGCGGTCGCGGGCTTTGCACCCTTGTACGGTGGTGAGGCCATCGTGCACGACGGCAAGGTCGTGGGCTCGACCACGAGCGCCGGCTACGGACACACACTCGGCAAGACTATTGCATTCGGCTACCTGCCGATCGACGCGACGGGCGGCACGGGCTTCACCATCGAGGCCTTTGGCAAGAGCTATCGGGCGACACTGGGGCCGCGCTGTCTCTATGATCCGAAGATGGAACGGTTGCGGGCATGAGCACGGACGACCGGGGTATCGCGAGGGCGCGGCAGGTACTGAGCGGGTTCGATCTTTTTCCGGGTGTCGACGGCGGCGACATTGCAGTGACCCGGCTCGGCGGGCTCACCAACCTGGTGTTCCGCGTCGAGCACGGCGGCGAACACTATGTGTTGCGTATCCCGGGCAAGGGCACCGAGGAATACATCAACCGCACTCATGAAGCCCAGGCCGCGCGCGAGGCGGCCCGGGTGGAGGTCAGTCCCGCGGTACTGCACTTCGATCCGGCCACCGGCGTAATGGTGACACGGCTCGTCACGGATGCGGTGACCATGTCCGCGCAGTACTTCCGGACCATCCCCGGCGCGCCGGCGCGCGCAGGAACGGTATTGCGCAGGCTCCACGCCTCGGGTGCCGTGTTTCCGTTTCGCTTCGAACTGTTCGCCATGATCGATGAGTACCTGAAGGTGCTGGCGGGCAAGGAGACCCAGCTGCCAGTGGGTTACCACGACGTGGTGCGCGAGAGCGCGGACTTGCGGGCGGCGCTCAGCGCACGCGCCCTGCCGGAATCGGCCTGTCATTGTGACCCGCTGTGCGAGAACTTCCTCGACGCCGGTGGCCGCATGTGGCTCGTCGACTGGGAGTACTCGGGGATGAATGACCCGTTGTGGGACCTCGGCGACCTGTCGGTCGAGGGCGGGTTCAGCGCGGCGCAGGACGAGGAGATGATCCGCGCCTATTTCGGCGGTGACGCACGGCCCGCCGACCGCGGGCGCATCGTCATCTACAAGGCCATGTGCGACCTGTTATGGACGCTGTGGGGCCTGATCCAGCACGCCAACCAGAATCCGGTCGATGACTTCTGGGCCTATTCGCTCAACCGGTTTGAACGCTGCAAGACGCTGATGGCTGCGACGGAATTCCGCCGCCATGTGGAAAGTGTGCGGAACGGCTGAGGCTACCTGCCCGCTGCTGCCGTCCCCTCACCGTGGCTGGCGCGGTAGCGCCTTTGATGGCAAAACTCATGATTCCTGCTCCCTTTGTGGAATGAACAGAACGATCTGTCTAGATGCGCGTTGACGGTAGACCGACTTGTCCGTATCGTCAAACCCCATGGGAAAACTACAGAAAAGCCCGCGGCCCGCAGTCCGCGAACGGCTTTTGAATGCAGCCGATCGCCTTTTCAATGAGGAGGGCGTGCGCGCCGTCGGGATCGATCGCGTACTGGCCGAGGCCAATGTGGCCAAAGCCTCGCTCTACTCCCACTTCGGCTGCAAGGATGAACTGGTAACCGCCTATGTCGGGCGGCGCACCGAGGCCGCCCGCTCCGCCATCGACGCCTATGTTGAGATCTTTCCGGAGAAAGAGCGCGCCGTGCGCTTCTTCGACTACGTGGTCGACTGGACGAAGCAGGCGGATTTTCGCGGGTGCCCGGTCCAGCACGTCGTTGGCGAACTCGCTGATCGTGACCATCCGGCAAGGAGACTGGCGCTCGAACAACGCCACTGGCTGATCGGACGGTTCTGCGGATGGGCGCGCGCGGCTGGCGCGGCCGACCCCGCGCGCATGGGGGGCGCCCTGCTGGCGCTGTTCGACGGCGCCATTGCGGCGGCGGAACAGGACGGACCGCAACGGGCACGCGACGCGAAGTGGGCGGCGCAGCGCTTGCTCGCACACTGACTGCGGGCCGGCCTCGATGAAACCGTTCAAAGAAATGAATCAGCCGCTGTCGCGCATTTTCCGCGCCGCGCCCCCGCCGCTCCCTCCGGCCCAGCCCTCCCTGGAGGATCGCATCGCGGCGCTCGATCTGGAATCTCCAGAGCAGATCGTCGCCACGATACTGGGCGACAGTAGTGAAGCGTTGCGTGCGGCAGCCATCGGCAAGCTCCCGGACGGAGCGACCCTGAGGAAGCTGGCCGGCCTGGGCGGCGAACCTGCACCATCCCCAGGCCTCGAACGGTTCGCGCAGGACCGTGTGGCGCAACTCATCGATGCGGGGACCATGACGCTCGCCTCGATCCGCGACCCGCAACAGCTGGTGCAGCTCGTGCTGGAGGGCTCATCGAGTCACCTGCGCCAGATTGCCGCGCAGCGCATCGAGGACCCGGATGAGATCAAGCGACTACTCAAGCAGCTGCGGGGCAAGGACAAGAATGTCTACCGGATTCTCAAGGACAAGCGCGATGCGCTGAATGCCGAGGCACAGCGGCTGGCGCAGCTCGAGAGCGACATCCACGCGCTGTGCGCCTCCCTCGAGGGCCTCAGTCACCACTTCTACGACGCACTCTACCCACCGACCTTCGAGCACTTCGAAGCGCGCTGGCGAGCGCTCGAGGGCCAGGCGCTGCCTGCGGTGCGCGAACGTGCCGAGCAGGCGATCGCCCGGTGTCGGAAAGTGATTGCCGGACATCTGCGGGAAGTCGCGCAGCAAGCCGCCGCCGCGGCACAGCGCTCAGCGCTGCAGGAGGTTCGTGAGGCGACCCTCGCCCAGGCCGCTGAAGAAGCCCAGCGTTGCGATGCGGCCGCGGCTCTCTTTGCAGCCGAAGCAGTGCAACTGCGCGAGGCGGAGCAGAAAGCCCGCGACCAACGGCTGGCGGCCGAAGCCCTCGCAGTGCGCCAGATTGGCGGTCTGACTAACAAGGCCCGCGGCGCGCTGCGCGACGGACAGACCGGACCGGCCGCGGGACTGCGCCGTGCCATCGAG
>JAYTXT010000253.1:0-4066 GCA_043742765.1 Gammaproteobacteria bacterium
CGTTATTTCCGGTAGGTGAAGGTCAGGCCGAAGGTCCGCGGCCGCAAGGTGTAGTTCCGCTGCGTCGTGTCAAACGGATCGCCCGCACTGATCGTGAAATCGTAGCCTGTGACCACGTGAGTGTCGGCCAGGTTCTCGACGAACGCTGCCACCTGCCACTCGCCGAGTGTCACGCCCCCGCGTAAGGTCATGAAGTTGGTTGCGGGTAGCGGGTAGTTGGTATCGCTGAACTGGGCGGTCGACTGATCCTGTGAGGGGCTGAGCCACTTTGGGGCACCGCTGTACTCGTAATCGAAGCGCACGAAGGAATCCTTGTCGAAGGCGCTGAACTTGTACTCGAGCCCCACCGACCCGGTAAACGGCGGATTCGGTTGGCCGCCCTGGCCCGAGATGGCATTGCCGCTCGAGACGATCGGCGGAACGGTCGGGTTCAGCGAGATCTTGGAGTCCTGCGTGTAGCGCGCGTCGGTGTAGCCGGCCGATACCTCCACGGTGAAATGGTCCGTCAACGCCAGGTCCGCCTGCAGGTCGATGCCCTTCGCGGTGGCCTCGCCCAGATTGGCGATGAAGGAGATCTGGCATACCGGCGGGACGACGGTCTGCTGGATGTTCTTCCACTTGATGTAGTAGAGGCTGCTCGCAAGCCTGAAGCGGTTGTCGAAATTGTTCTTCGCACCCACTTCGAAGCTGTTTACCGAGTCCGAGTCAAAAGTAGCGGGGGCGCCGTTCGGCAGGTCCAGATGCTGCGGGTCGAAGTCCTGCGAACAGGCAATGACCGGCAGTGGATTGTTGCCGCCGCCCGGGCGGAAACCCTTGGCATAGGTGGCGTAGTACATGTTGCTCGGGTCCACCTGGAACTGCACGCCCACTTTCGGCGTGAACGAGTTCTCGCTGCGGCTGCTGCTGAGCGTGGCATTGTCCTCATAGAGCTGCGGACCGCCGGTCAGCGAATCGAAATTGAACTTCATTTGCGCGTAGCGCGCGCCGACCGTCAGCTTCACGCGATCGGTGAGCTTGTATGAGCCCTCGCCGAACCAGGCGATCTGCTCGTCCTTGGCATGCGTGTTCAGGAAGTAGGAATCGGTCGGGTAGGTCGTGTCGTAGCCGATGCCAAAGTAATCCAGGATGTAGTCGTCCGGGACCGCCCCGACACCCAGGGAATTGCCGGTCCCCACGTACACTGCCCTAAGCAATTCGCCCAACTGCGGATCCTGGATCTGCTCGAGGTATTCCTGCTTGTTGACACTGTAGAAGAGACCCGTAGTCCAGGTCAGCTTGGCGCTATCGTCCACCGACTGCAGGCGGATTTCCTGGGTGAAATTGCGCTGCCCGTTGTCGACCGAACCCAGCGCTCGATACCCGATCGCGCCGGGAATGCCACTCGGGTTGTATACCGGATCGTTCAGGTGCACACCGTTCGCGTCGAGGAACAACTGCGGCAAGGGAAACGCGAAGAAATTCTGGTAGAAACCGAGGTTGTACAGCGTGCCGTCGTAACCGGTCAGGTCGTCGCGATGGTAGTACGAGGTGTTCGAGATCAGGTGGACCTTGTCGAAATCGGCCTCGATCTTGAGCGAGGGCAGGTAGAACTTATCAGGCGAATACAGTTGCGTCGGGTTCGCACTGACGAAACGATGGCTGGACGGATCCGAGTATTGCGTCCAGTAGTTGTTGGCGTCGTTCTTCTTCACTTCCTGATAGTAGAAGCCCGGCGTCACGGTCCATTTGTCATTGGGCGCCCAGACGGCAGCCAACCGGAACAGCGAGGTCTCGTTGTGATTGGCGCGCTTGTCCTCCAGCGCGCCGGTGTCCGGATTGATGCGGTCGATCCAGCCGCCGTCCTTGCGGAACCAGGCCGTGATGCGGGCGCCGAACTTGCCCTCGACCAGTGGGCCGCCGGCGGCGATACCCGCTTCGTAACTCGGATCGCCACCTGCCGTAAAGGAGACTTCGCTGCGGCTGTAGATACTGCTCTTGTGCAGGCTGGGCTGCGTCGTGATGTAACGCACCGTGCCGCCCATCGAACCGGCGCCAAACAGCGTGCCTTGCGGGCCGCGCAGCACCTCGACACGCTCGACGTCGAAGGACTTCGGCACCGCTTCGTCCGGATTGAAGGCGAGGGCGCGCATCTGGATCGGCGTGTCGTCGATGTAGATGCCAGTCGTACCCGCACCGCCGCTCGAAGCGATGCCGCGGATCGAGATGTTATTGGTGCCGGAGGTATCGACTTTGATGCCCGGCGTGAAGCGCGCAACGTCTGCGATGTCCTTGATGCCACGCAGATCCAGGCCTTCCTGCGTGATTGCGGTGACGCTGACCGCGATCTTGCTCATCGATTCCTCACGGCGCGTGGCCGTAACCACGATTTCCTCGAGCCCAGGTGAAGCGGCGGCCTTGTCGGGCGCGGCCGCGTTCTGGGCAGCCGTGGCGCCCGATGCCAGCAACAGGACCCCGGCTACGGCCGCAGCCCTTGCGAAATTAGCAGGTTTGATTGCACATGAACGCCGCAGTGCCCGAATTGCTCGCATGATCGTCCCCTTTACCCGGTAGTGATTATGAATACCGCCCGGCAGAGCCGCGTCTGCCGGGGGTATTATCAGCTCACCTTACCGCTGTCGCGGAACGAACGCAATTTGCGGAATTCAGCCTGATTGGCCGTTGCATTTTCGCATCAGCCGGCCAAAACCCAGGGCACAGAAGGACCTAGAACCGCCAGGCCACGCCGATCGAGGCCTGGTCAACGTGATAGTCGTACCCGAGGTTGTTGCCGCTCGCGAGCCGCGTCCATTCGATGTTAAGACGCGAATTGCCAGCCAGATCGAAATCCATCCCCAACCCGTACGAGAAGCCGGTGTCGTGTGCATCGATCAATCCGAAATCGCGTTTCAGATCGACGCTGGCCAGGCCGCCGAGACCGTAGAGCACGAAACCGGCCGACAGCGGCAGCGAGCCCTTGAGGTAGCCGCCATAAAGGGACTTCACTTCCACACCGTAGGTATTGGTTTCCGAGCGGCCGAGGCCGACGCCGATACGCCCTTCGAGCGCGAGGTTTGGACTGAGCGGCGCGCCGATCACGAACGTGCCCGTGGCCGGCGTGATGGTATCGAGCCCCTCTTCGCTGTAGCGCAGCTGCCCGATACTGAACCCCGCATAGGCGCCCGAGCCGAAGTCCTGGCTGCGGCCGCGGCCGTAGTCATCGCGCCAGCCGCCCTCATGCGCTGCTGCCGCGCCGGCCACCAGCGCACAGATCAATACCGGTACTATCCTGTTCATCGTCATGACTCCATTTGCTGAACTGGGGCCGAGTCTGGGCCGCGGCCGCTGAACGGAGACTGAACTGTCCCGTTCAGGCGCCGTTCAGACGCCGTGTAGGCGGAAGTCGCGCACAAATTTCGCAGCGGCTTGTTGCCCGCGGCCACCACCCGCACTATATGTATGGGTACCGACGGGAGGCCCCATGTACCGAAAATCCATAGTCCTGTTCTGCGCGCTGACGTTGTCGGCCTGTGGCCTCGCTGAAACCGCCGCCACCGGCGCTACCGTGGCAGCCTCCGAAGCGGCAGCCGCCAAACAGGCGCAGCAGACCGAACAGCAGATCCAGCAGAAGCTCGAGGCCGCGCAGCAGGCAGAAGCCGATCAGCGGCGCGACGCCGACGCCAGCGGCGGCGGCTGACTGCGCTCCGCGTCCCGGCCAGGCCCTGGGCGTGCGCGCAGCTCGTAGGCGCGGTGGATGCGCGGGTTGCGCTTGAAGTCGAAAGGGATGGTCGCGGCGGAGATGTCCTCTACCGCCCACTGCCCGAGCGCTGCCTCGTCCAGCTTGAAGCGCTGCGCATTGGTCGAGAACAGCAGCAAGCCGCCGGGTGCCAGCAGGCGCATGCACTGCCCGAGCAGATCCATGTGATCGCGCTGCGTGTCGAGCACACCGCTCATGCGCTTGGAATTTGAAAACGTCGGCGGGTCGAGAAAGATCAGATCCCAGCTGGCCGGGCGCGCCGTCAGCAGCCACTCGCGGCAATCGGCCCGCAACAATTCGTGGTCAGCGCGTGCCAACTCATTGACGCGGAAA
>JAYTXT010000254.1:0-5701 GCA_043742765.1 Gammaproteobacteria bacterium
CCGCTGGGCCAGGGACTGGCGAACGCCGTGGGCTTTGCGCTGGCCGAAAAAGTGCTCGCGGCGCAGTTCAACCAGCCCGGCTTCGACATCGTCGACCACCACACCTGGGTGTTCGTGGGCGACGGTTGCCTGATGGAGGGCATCTCTCACGAAGTGGCCTCGCTCGCCGGCACGCTGGGCCTGGGCAAGCTCATCTGCCTGTACGACGAAAATGGCATTTCCATCGACGGCAAGGTCGCGCTCTGGTTCGCGGACGATACCGCGAAGCGCTTCGAAGCCTATGGCTGGCAGGTGCTTCGCGAGGTGGACGGCCAGGACGGCGACGCGGTGGCCGCGGCGATTCGCGCCGCGCAGGCCGATGCCGCGCGTCCCTCGCTGATCTGCTGCCGCACGGTGATCGGCTACCCGGCGCCGACACGCGGCGGCACCGCCAAGGCGCACGGCGAACCGCTCGGGCCCGAAGAAATCGCGGCGGTCCGCAAGCTCCTCAACTGGAACGAACCGCCGTTCATAGTGCCCTCGGAACTTCGAGCCGGGTGGGACGGCCAGGCGCGGGGCCGCGCCGCGGAACAAAGCTGGCAGGAACTGTTTACGCGCTACCGGGCCGCGCACCCAAAGCTCGCCGCCGAATTCGTGCGGCGCATGCAGGGCGAGTTGCCGGCGCTCTGGCCGTCCGCGCGCGCGCAGTTGTACGCGGCTGCGGCGGCGACCAGCGGCGCGCAGGCGACGCGCGTGTCCTCGCAGAACGCGCTCAACGCTATCGGCGAGGGGCTCCCGGAACTGCTCGGCGGCTCCGCCGATCTCACCGGTTCAAACAATACGTTGCGCAAGGGCGCGCGCGCGATCACGCATGCCGACGCCTCGGGCAGCTACCTCTATTACGGCGTACGCGAATTTGGCATGACCGCGATCATGAACGGCTTGGCGCTGCACGGCGGCTTCATTCCCTTCGGCGGTACCTTCCTTACTTTTTCCGACTACGCGCGCAACGCGGTGCGCATGGCCGCGCTCATGCGCCAGCGCGTGATCCTCGTCTACACGCACGATTCGATCGGCCTCGGGGAAGACGGCCCGACGCATCAACCCATCGAGCACCTCGCGAGCCTGCGGCTGATGCCGCACCTGCACGTGTGGCGCCCGGCCGACGCGCTCGAAACCGCGGTCGCCTGGGCAGCCGTGATCGAGCGCACCGATGGGCCGGGGTGCCTGGTGCTTACGCGCCAGGGCCTGTCGCAGGTGGCAGCCACGGCTTCACCGGAGCACATTGCCCGCGGCGGCTACCTGCTGCTCGACTGCCAGGGCGCGCCCGAATCCATCGTCATCGCCACCGGCTCGGAAGTCTCGCTGGCCTTCGATGCGGTCAAGGCGGCGCAGGCCCAGGGGCAGCGCGTGCGGCTCGTGTCGATGCCTTGCACGGAGGTTTTCGATGCGCAGGACGCAGCCTGGAAGGAATCGGTCCTGCCCGCCGCGGTCACACGCCGGCTGGCGATCGAGGCGGGCGCCACGGGCCTGTGGTGGCGCTATGTCGGTACGGCCGGCAGGGTGCTGGGCATCGACGAGTTCGGCGCCTCGGGCAAGGCGCCCGAGCTGTACCGGAAATTTGGCCTGGGCGCCGACAATGTGCTGCAGGTCATACTAGAATTATAGGTCGCAGCCGCGCCGGCCGGTGCGGCGCGCACAGTGGTTTTTCCAAGGAGTCGTCAATGGCAGTGAAGGTGGGCATCAACGGGTACGGCCGCATCGGCCGCAATATTCTCCGGGCGTTGTACGAGAGCGGCCGCCAGCAGGAGATCCAGATCGTGGGCATCAACGACCTGTGCGACACTCAGAGCAACGCGCACCTCACCCGCTACGACACGGCGCACGGCAAGTTTCCGGGCGCAGTGAGCGTCGCGGGCGACTCCATGATCGTTAACGGCGATCGCATCAAGGTCAGCGCGCACCGCGACCCGGCGCAGATTCCCTGGGGCGCGCTGGGCGCCGAGTTCGTGCTCGAGTGCACCGGGTTCTTTACCACCAAGGCCGACTGCGGCAAGCACCTCGCCGGTGGCGCGAAGAAGGTCGTAATCTCGGCGCCGGGTGGCAAGGACGTCGACGCCACGGTCGTCTACGGCGTGAACCACAACGTGCTGAAGTCCACGCACACCGTGATCTCGAACGCTTCGTGCACCACGAACTGCCTGGCACCGCTCGCCAAGGTGCTGAATGACGGCATCGGCATTGAGAGCGGCCTGATGACCACGATCCACGCCTACACCAACGACCAGCGCCTGACAGACGTGTACCACGAGGACATCCGCCGCGCTCGCTCAGCCACTATGTCGATGATCCCGACCAAGACCGGCGCCGCTGCGGCCGTCGGACTCGTGCTGCCGGAGCTCAAGGGCAGGCTCGACGGCTTTGCGATTCGCGTGCCGACCATCAACGTCTCGCTCGTCGACCTCACCTTCACGCCCAAGCGCGCGACTTCGGTTGAGGAGATCAACAAGCTGGTGCAGGCCGCAGCGAGCAGCGGCCCGCTCAAGGGGATCCTCGCCTACACCGAGGCACCGCTGGTGTCGGTCGACTACAACCACGACCCGGCTTCCTCGACCTATGACGCGACCATGACCAAGGTCATCGAGGGCAACCTCGTCAAGGTCTGCTCCTGGTACGACAATGAGTGGGGTTTCTCGAACCGCATGCTCGATACCACGCTCGCCTGGTCGCGCGCAGCTTGACCGCCTGGGTTTGAGCATGCCAACGCTGCTGCGGATGGCAGATCTGGACCTCGCCGGCAAGCGGGTGCTGATCCGCGAGGACCTGAACGTGCCGATCAAGGACGGCAAGATCACCAGCGACGCGCGCATCCGCGCGGCGCTGCCGACTATCCGCCTGGCGCTGGAAAAACAGGCGCGGGTGCTGATCCTCTCGCACCTGGGGCGCCCCAAGGAGGGCCAGTTCGAGCCCGAGCTGTCGCTCGCTCCGGTGGCGGTGCGGCTGTCCGAGCTGCTGGGGTCGCCGGTGCCGCTGGTCAAGCACTGGCTCGACGGCGTCAACTGCGCGCCCGGCACCGCGGTGTTGTGCGAGAACGTGCGCTACAACAAGGGCGAGAAGGCCGACGACGAGGCGCTCTCGCGCCGCATGGCGGCGCTCGCCGACGTCTACGTGATGGACGCCTTCGGCACCGCGCACCGCGCCGAGTCCAGCACCCACGGCGTCGGCCGCTACGCGCCCATCGCCTGCGCCGGGCCGCTCCTGGTCGCGGAGCTCGATGCGCTCGAGCGTGCGCTGCTGAAGCCGGCGCGGCCGCTGGTGGCAATCGTGGCGGGCTCGAAGGTGTCAACCAAGCTTATGGTGCTGGAAGCGCTGCTCGAGAAAGTGGACAAGCTGATTGTCGGTGGCGGTATCGCCAACACCTTCCTGGCGGCCACCGGCGTGCAGGTGGGCAAATCGCTGTGCGAAACCGAGATGCTCGACATGGCACGGCGCCTGCTGGCGCGCGCCCGCGAACGCGGCGCCGAGATCCCCTTGCCCACCGACGTGGTGGTGGCGCGTGAATTGGCCGCCACGGCGCACGCCGACGTGCGCCCGGTAGGCGAAGTGAAGGCCGATGAGATGATCCTCGACATCGGTCCCGACACCGCCGAGCGGCTGTGCGCAGTGATCAAGGGTGCCGGCACGATTTTATGGAACGGTCCCGTCGGGGTATTCGAATTTGACCAGTTTGGCGAAGGCACCAAGGCAATCGCCGACGCCATCGCCAGCAGCGCGGCCTATTCCCTGGCCGGCGGCGGCGACACGCTGGCGGCGATCGAGAAAAATGGTGTCGAGGACGGCATCTCCTATATCTCCACCGGTGGCGGCGCGTTCCTGGAATTTGTCGAAGGCAAGACCCTGCCGGCTGTAGCGATGCTGCAGGCGCGGGCGGCGGGCTAAGGAACGACATGGATACCGGACGCCGCACCAAGATCGTCGCTACGCTGGGCCCCGCTACCGATGATCCGGCCGTTATCGCCGGCATGGTTGCGGCCGGACTCGATGTCGCGCGCATCAATTTTTCACATGGCACACGCGACTCACAACGCCAGCGTACCGACATGGTGCGCGCCGCTGCGCAGGCCGCCGGGCGCAACATCGGCATACTCGCCGATCTGGCGGGCCCCAAGATCCGCATCGAGAGCTTTGCCAGGGGCAGCGTGCAGCTCGCGGAAGGCGCACCGTTCGCGCTCGATACGGCGCTCGATGCCAATACCGGCAATGAAACCGAGGTGGGTTGCGCCTACCAGAACCTGCCGAACGATGTGCGCGCCGGCGATTCGCTGCTGCTCAACGACGGCCAGATCGTGCTGGGCGTCGAGCGAGTCGCCGGGAGCCGCATTCACTGCGTGGTGCGCGTCGGCGGCGAGCTGTCGAACCGCAAGGGCGTGAATCGCCAGGGCGGCGGCATCTCGGCGCCGGCATTGACCGAAAAAGATTTTGCCGACGTGCAGCTGGCCGCCGAACTGGGCATCGACTACCTGGCCGTTTCCTTTGCGCGCGATGGTGACGACATCCGTCGTGCGCAGAGCGAGCTGCGCAAGTGGCGCGGCGAGGCGCGCGTGGTCGCGAAGATCGAGCGCCACGAGGCACTCGACAATCTCGCTGGAATTCTCGCCGTCACCGACGCCGTGATGGTGGCGCGCGGCGACCTGGGCGTCGAGATGGGTTATGCCGAGCTCACCGGACTCCAGAAAACCATCATTCGCCAATCGCTGGCGCGCAATCGCGTGGTCATCACTGCGACGCAGATGATGGAATCGATGATCCAGAGCCCGATGCCGACGCGCGCCGAGGTGAGCGATGTCGCCAACGCCGTTCTCGACGGCACCGACGCGGTCATGCTCTCGGCCGAGACCGCAGCTGGCAAGTACCCGGTGAAGGCGGTGCAGGCCATGGCCGATGTGATCCGCGGCGCCGAGAAGTACCAGCTGGGCGCGCCGCGCGGGGTGATCCGGGTCGAGGACGAGTTCAGCAATACCGAGGAAGCGATCTCGCGCGCGGTCATGTACACCGCCAGCCACATGCGCGTGCGCGCCATTGTCGCCTTGACCGAATCAGGCCTGACGCCGCTGTGGATGAGCCGGATCCGAGCGGATATCCCGATCTATGCCTTCACGCGCCACGAGGCCACGCGCCGCCGCGTTACGCTTTATCGCGGCGTCTACGCCGTGCCCTTCGATATCACTGATAACCGCCCGCAGGAGCTCTACCACGCCATCTTCGAGCGACTCCTCGCTCAGGGGCTGGTCGACGTCGACGACCTGGTGATACTCACCAAGGGCGAGCTGTCGGGTGTGTCGGGTGGCACGAATTCGATGCAGATCGTGCGGGTGACGCAGCGCTGAAGGCGCACCGCGGCGCTGCCGCCGCACGCTCAACGCTGTGCGTGCTCATGGCTGCGCGCGGATCGAAAATCCGCGCGGCGGACCGCCCGGATTTTCGCCGTCCCCTCACGCGGGCTGGCGCCTCGGCCTTGTTGTTCCACTGCGAGAATCCAGCGAATCACTGGCCGGCGCCCGCGCCCGCGTTCGGCGCGCAGCAAATCGCGCGCAAACGTTGAGCGTGCGGCGGCAGCGCCAGGCGCACCGTCAGCGCTGCTTCGCGCCTCGGCGGGTTAGTCGGAAGATCCGGCCCACATTTTTGATGTTTGAATGCTGAAGACCCTGCAAATGCAGGGTTT
>JAYTXT010000255.1:0-6975 GCA_043742765.1 Gammaproteobacteria bacterium
AGCGACAACCTGCTGTCGCGCTGGGTGCAGGGCATCGACGTCGACGCGCTGGTGGCCGCGCACGGCGTGGTGCCGGGCGAGGTGCTCAACAACGCCTACGTGTCGCTGTTGCCGTTCCGGCTGCTGCAGCAGAAATACGTCAACCTGCTCGATGTCGAAGGCGATCAGGCGCAGATGGATAATTTCATGCGCATGGAGAAATGGATCTTCGACAGCCCCGCCCAGGCCGGCGCGGCGTTTCGCGAGTTCACGCGCTGGTTCTTCCAGGAAAACCGCCTGCTCAAGGGCACGCTCGAGATCGGCGGTCAGAGAGTCGACCTGAACAACGTACGGCAGGCAGTGCTCAATATCTACGGCAAACAGGACCATCTGGTGCCGCCCGCGGCCTCTACCGCGCTCGAGTCCCTGGTTGGAACCAGCGACTACATGGCGCTTGGCCTGGACGTGGGGCATATTGGCATGTATGTCAGTGGCCGCTCGCAGCGCGAGCTGCCCCAGGCGATCGCTTACTGGCTGCAGCGGCGTTAACCAGCATCAACAACAGCGTCAACAACCAAGGCGTCTATCATGAATCCAGCGACCAACCCGACAGCGACCAGGACCCAGCCGGGCACCGCGCGCCTGCGCGAGCTCGATCTCGCCCATCACCTGCCGGCGCAGCAGAACTACCGGCTGATGCAGACGCTCGGCGGCAGCCGCATCATCACGCATGCTGAGGGCTGCTTCATTCACGACGCCGACGGCAACACGATACTCGACGGCATGGCCGGGCTCTGGTGCGTCAATGTGGGCTACGGCCGCGCCGAGCTCGCCGACGTGGCGCGTGCGCAGTTGCTGCAACTGCCCTTCTACAACACCTTCTTCCGCACCGCCACGGCGCCGACTATCGAGCTGGCGACCAAGATCGCCGGTATTACCGGCGGGAAACTGCAACACGTGTTTTTCAGCAGCTCCGGTTCCGAGGCCAACGACACGGCCTTGCGCATGGTGCGGCATTACTGGGACCTGCGCGGCCAGCCACAGCGCAAGATCTTCATCAGTCGCTGGAATGCCTATCACGGCTCGACCGTCGCGGGCGTCAGTCTCGGCGGCATGAAGTTCATGCACGCGCAGGGCGACCTGCCGATCCCGGGCATCGAGCACATCATGCAGCCCTACAAGTTCGGCGACGGTTTTGCCGAGAGCGAAGACGCCTTCGCCGAGCGCGCTGCGAACGCGCTCGAAGAGCGCATTCTTAAGTTGGGCGCCGACAAGGTCGCCGCGTTTATCGGCGAGCCGGTGCAGGGCGCGGGCGGCGTGATCATTCCGCCGCGCGGCTACTGGGAGCGGATCGGCGCGATCTGCAAGAAATACGGCGTGCTGCTGGTGTGCGATGAAGTGATCTGCGGCTTCGGGCGGCTCGGGCGCTGGTTTGGCTACCAGCACTTCGGGCTCGAACCCGACCTGATCACGATGGCGAAGGGATTGTCCTCCGGTTACCTGCCGATCTCCGCCACCGTGGTCTCGCACGAGATCATCGAACTGCTGCGCGAGAAAGACAGCGAGTTCTTCCATGGCTTCACCTACTCGGGTCACCCGACCTGTGCCGCGGTCGCGCTGCGCAACATCGAGATCATCGAGCGCGAGGGACTCGTCAAACGCGTCGCCGAGGACATCGGCCCGTATTTCAGCACGGCGCTGCAGCGGCTTCAGGCGCATCCGCTGGTCGGTGAAACGCGCTCGCTGGGCCTCATTGGCGCGGTGGAAATCGTCCGCCAGAAAGGCACCAACCTGCGCTTCGGCGACAAGGAAGGCACGGCTGGTCCCGTGATGCGCGATCGCTGCGTGGCCAACGGCCTGATGGTGCGCGCGGTGCGCGACACAATAATAATGTGCCCGCCGCTGATCATCACCCGCGCCGAGGTCGACAAGCTGGTGGAAATCCTCGACAAGTCGCTGACCGAGGCGGCGGCGTTGCTCGCCTAGCAGCCGGCGCTCACTTCCGCCCGAGGAGATCACGATGTTGTCGCGTATTCCGGCCTTGTGCCTGTTGTTGCTCGCGACAGCTGCGAACGCGACGCCCGAGGCCAGGGCCACGGCTGCCCTGCATGCCCTGTTCGATGCCGACTATCAACGGCAGTTGCGCGAAGACCCGCTCAACGCCAGCTACGTCGGCGATGCTCGCTACAACGACCGGCTGCCGGATCTGCGCCCCACGGCCCTGGCCGCGCGGCAGCAGGCGGTACGCGCCGCGCGCGCGTCCTTGTTGTCCATTGCCCGCAAGACGCTCAGCGCAGCCGACCAGCTCAATTTCGACATCTATCTGCGCGAGCTGGATGAAAACATTGCCGGCTTTCGCTTTCATGACGAGCAGATGCCGGTGACCCAGCAAGGTGGTGTGCATGTGCTCGCTGACAGTGTGCTGCAGGTTCTGCGCTTCGAGCGCAGCAAGGACTACGCCGACTGGCTCGCACGGTTGCGCGCCTATGGCCAGTACACCGAGCAGACCATCGCGCTGATGCGGCAAGGCGTGGCCAGCGGCTGGCTGCCGCCCAGGGCAATCATGGCGCGGGTGCCGGCGCAGATCGGCGCACAGATCGTGGCCACTCCCGAGGACAGCAGCTACTACGCGCCATTCAAGCAGATGCCGGCAAGCGTATCGGCTGCCGAGCAGGACAAACTGCGCGCCGCAGGGAAGGCGGCGGTGGCCGAGGTCGTGCTGCCCGCGCTGCGGCGATTCCAGGCCTTCTTCAACCGCGAGTACCTGCCCGCCTGCCGCGAATCAGTTGCTGCCGGCGACTTGCCCGACGGCAAGGCCTATTACGACTACCTCGCCAGCGTCCACACCACCACCAGCCTCAGCGCCGCGCAGATCCACGAGATCGGCCTGCAGGAAGTCACGCGCCTGCACGGCGATATGGAAAAGATCCGGGCCGAGGTCGGCTTCCAGGGCGACCTGCCGGCATTCTTTACTCACCTGCGCAACGATGCGAAATATCATTACAACGACGGCGCGCAACTGCTCATGGCCTACCGCGCGTTGGCCAAACGCATCGATCCGGAGTTGACGCGCATCTTTGGCGTGCTGCCGCGCGCCCCTTACGGGGTGGTGCCGATTCCTGACAATCTGGCTCCGGACACGACCACGGCCTATTACAACCCCGGCTCGGCCGACGGCCGGCGGCCAGGGAATTTTTACGTCAACCTCTACAAGCCGGAGACGCGGCTGATCTGGGAAATGATGCCGCTTACGTTGCATGAATCCGTGCCTGGCCATCATCTGCAGGTCTCAATTGCCAACGAATTGCCGGAGCAACCCATGTTCCGCCGCCAGGCCGGATTCACGGCCTATGTTGAAGGCTGGGCTCTGTACGCCGAACAGCTGGGCTATGACCTGGGCCTTTATGCCGATCCGTACGACCGCATGGGCCAGAAGACTTACGAAATGTGGCGCGCCGTGCGTCTGGTCGTCGACACCGGCATGCATGCCCAGGGCTGGACCCGCCAGCAGGCGATCGATTACTTCAAGGCCAACGCGCCCAAGTCAGACCTCGACATCACCAACGAGATCGACCGCTACATCGCCACGCCCGGCCAGGCGCTCGGCTACAAGATCGGCCAGATGAAGATCAGCGAACTGCGTGCGCGGGCGCAGGCGCGGCTGGGCCAGCGCTTCGAGCTGCGCTCCTTCCATGATGAATTGCTGGGCGCCGGTGCGCTGCCGCTTTCGGTGCTCGAGCAGCGGGTGGATGCGTGGCTGGACAAGCAGGCGCGAACCGCCGGGCCGAAGTCGTCGTGAACGCGGCTCAGCCGCGTACGTAACCACCAGGCGCGTCGGACAGTGCGGGGTAACCCGCACCAGGGTTGCCGGCGGGTGGCGGCGCCGCGATCGCGGCCGTCGAGCGTGCGGCGAGCCATTGTTCCCAGCTCGGCCACCATGAACCGGCGCGCAATTCTGCGCCATCCAGGAATTGTTCGGGGCTGGCGGTGGCCTCGGCATCAGTCCAGTGAAACACGCGGTGACGGCGCTTCGGGTTCACCGGGCCGCTGATGATGCCGGCGTTGTGGCCGCCGCTGGTGAGCACGAAACTGAAGTCATCCGAGCGTGTCAGCGTGCGGGTCTTGAAAGCCGAACGCCACGGCGCCACATGATCGGTCTCGGTGCCGACGACAAACATCGGCACGGTGAGCTGTCTGAGATCGACGGGCTCGCTAGCCACGGTAAAGCGGCCTGCCGCGAGCTCGTTGTTCAGGTACAGGCGCTTGAGGTATTCGCTGTGCATGCGGCAGGGCATGCGGGTACCGTCGGCGTTCCAGGCCATCAGGTCGTTCAGTTGCGCGCGCTTGCCACGCAGGTACTGATTGACTGCCGGCGCCCAGATCAGATCGGCGCCGCGAAGCAGTGCAAACGCCGCACCCATGCTCTCGCTCTTGAGTACGCCGTCGCGCTGCATCTGCGCCTCGAGGGTCGCGAGCTGATTGGGCGAGATGAACAGCGACAGTTCGCCCGGCTCACTGAAATCGGTCTGCGCTGCGAACAGTGTGATCGAACCGATGCGTGTGTCGCCCTGGCGGGCCAACGCTGCGGCGCCGATCGTCAGCAGCGTGCCGCCGATGCAATAACCCACGGCGTGAATTCGCTCCCCGGGCGTGATGGCAGCTACGGCATCGAGCGCCGCACGCAGGCCCAGTCGTACGTAATCGTCCATGCCCAGATTCCGGTCGGCGGCGGTCGGATTTCTCCACGACAGCATGAACACCGTGTAACCGTGTGCAACCAGGTATTGCACCAGCGAATTGTGTGGCGAAAGATCGAGGATGTAATACTTCATGATCCACGCCGGTGTGATCAGGATCGGCTCGGCGTGCACCGTTGCGGTCTGCGGGCTGTACTGGATCAGCTCGGCGAGTTCATTGCGCATCACGACCTTGCCCGGCGTGACCGCGACCTGTTCGCCAACCCGGAAGCGCTCAGTCCCAGGCGCGGCGCCGCCGGCAATCAAACGCGCAGCGTCTGCCAGCCAATGCCGCGCGCCGCGCAGCAGGTTGGCGCCGCCTTCGGCGTGCGTCTGCTCCAGCAGTTGCGGATTGGTCGCCAGGTAGTGCGCCGGCGATGCGGCGTCGAGCCACTGGCGCCGCAGGAATTCGAGCCGCCGCGCGTTCTCGCCCGACATGCCTGCGGCGGCTTGCAGGGCCTGGGCGCTCCACTGCCGCAGATGACTGTAGCCATGGGCATAGAGATTGAAGGGCCAGTGATTCCAGCCGGTGCCCATGAACTGTGCGTCGTCGGTTGCGGGAACCATGGTTCGGCCCGTCGCGGCCTGCAATGCGAATCGCCAGGTGTCGGCACCCAGAGCGAAGGCCGATTGGGCCAGCGCCAGCTGTTTTTCCGGCGCCATGGCGAAGCCCAGGCACCAGTCGGCCCAGGCGCGAAAATAGTCATCAGTGCCCGGGGCAGCGCGCCCGGTGGCGAGCTGCGATCGCACCTCGCGCACCAATTGCTGCGGGCCGGCGATCTGTAGGGCGGTTGTCATGGGCAGCAGGCCCCGGAGCGTTTCAACACCCCGGGGCCTGTTTCTGTCAGCTACAGGGGAAGCGCCTTAGGCAGCTTTCTTCGACAGCTCGACGACCTTGGCCGTCGCTGCGTTGAACAGCTGGTTCAGCGTGCTCTGCGACTCGCTGGTGATCGTGGTCAGTTCCTGCACGCGGCCGCGCAGCTGCTCACTGATCTTCGAACCCAGCTCGGCCTGCGTGGCGGCCAGCTCGGCGGGGCTCTTGGCAGCGAGGACGGCCTGCGCCTGCGTGAGGCTCCACTCCAGGTAGTCGCCGGCAACGGCGTACTGGTAACGGGCCATGCGCTCGAAAGCCTTGAGGGCTTCCTGCTGGGCATGCAGGGCGGGGGCCAGTGCATCACGATAGGATTCGATCAGCGCGGTCGGGTCGAAAGTGCGGGTGTTCATGTCACGTGCTCCGAAGAATGGGGGGCTGGATTACTACAGGCCGTATTATAACGCAGGTTTGTATGCACTGCAATATAAACCGACTTCAGCGTCATTCCGAGCGTTTTATTCTATATATATTATTGATTTATAATAATAAAGATAGAAACACACAATTTAATACAATGACGAGAAGCGCTAATATTAACGCGGCGCATTCTACAGTCTCAGGCCGCCGTCCAGCTCGATGACCCGGCCCGTGAAGAACTCGTTTTCGAATATAAAGCGCGCCGCGTGGGCGATTTCATCGGGTTGTCCGAGGCGCCCGAGGGGTACCGGGGCCAGCATTTTTTCCAGTATCTCCGGCTTGATGGCATCGAGTATCGAGGTGTGCGTAAACCCGGGCGCGATGGCGCCGACACGAATGCGGTAACGGGCGAGCTCACGCGCCCACACCACCGCCATGGCGGCGACGCCGGCTTTGGCCGCGGTGTAGTTCGACTGCCCGACGTTGCCGTCGCGCGAGATGCTGGAGATATTGATGATCACGCCGCCATTGCCGAGCGCGACCATGCGCGCGGCGGCCTCGCGTCCGCACAGGAACACGCCGGTCAGGTTCACATCGATGACCGCCTGCCACTGCTCCAGGCTCATTTTGCCGGTCACGACCCCATCCTTGACCTTGAGCAGCAGTGCGTCGCGGATGATGCCGGCGTTGTTCACGATGCCATCGAAGCGGCCAAAATCGCTGACGATCCGGTCGAAGGTTGCGCTGACCTGTTCCTCGTTCGTGACGTTGGCGCCGTAGGCCCGCGCCTGGACGCGCTGCGCCACGCAGGCCTCGAGCGTGGCGGCCATGTCGGCGGAGGGCATGTCGATCAGCGCCACATCGGCGCCGGCGGCGGCGAATCCTTCCGCGAGCGCGCGACCGATGCCGCGTGCGGCGCCGGTGACGGCGATAGTCTTGCCCTGTAGATCCATGGGAATTCTCTATTTCGGGGATTGATTGTCGGGCGGCGGCGGCGCCCCGGAAGATTCAGGCTGCGGCGCAGCCGGA
>JAYTXT010000256.1:0-7906 GCA_043742765.1 Gammaproteobacteria bacterium
AACTGCGCGACGCGCTCGAGGATTTCCGGCAACGCCTGCCACTCGCCACCGTGAAAAGCGTAGGCCGTGTCGCAGTAGTGACAGCGCAGTGGGCAACCCGTGAGGCGCACGAATACGGTGGGCATGCCGGCGAACTGCGCTTCGCCCTGGAGCGAATGAAAGATCTCGGTGATTTTGAGCCGCGCAGCGGAACTCAATGGCCCTCCGGCGGGAGTTTCTGCAGTCGTTCCTGCGCGAGGCGCGCCGCGTCGCTCCCCGGATAGCGCTCGACGACCAGCCTCAGCGTGGCGCGCGCTTCCGCCAGGTGCTTCTGTTCGAACTGCGTAAACCCGAGCTTCAGCAGCGCGTCCGGGGCTTTGCGCGAGGCGGGCCAGCGCTCACCGACGGCGCGAAACGCCGCAGCCGCCTGCTGGTAGTCGCGCGTGACGTAATAGGCCTCGCCGATCCAGTACTGCGCGTTGTCGAGCAGCGCGCTCGACGGGAAGCGTTCCATCAGGTTCTGGAAGGCGAGGATCGCATCACCGTAGCTGCCGCCCTTGAGTTTCTCGAAGGCGCCGTTGTACGCCGCCTGGTCGTCAGCCGCTGCACCGCCCGCGGGAGCCGCACCGCTCCGGTCGGCGCCGGTCGGCTCCGCCGCGCCCGGCGCTGAGCGCTGGCCACTTTCCAGCACCGCGATACGCTTGTCGAGATCGGCATACAGGTCGCGCTGCGACTTGCGCGCGGTTTCGCCGCCGTTCTGCAGCACTTCGACATTGCCACGCTGCTCGCGCAACTGCGCCTCGAGCGCGTCGATACGCCGCGACATGTCGACCAGGCTCTGGTTGCTGACCACCCGCTCGACGCTGCCGAGCCGCGCGTCGATATCATTGAGCTTGATCTGCACCGGGTCTTCGGCCGGATTGGTGGCACAGGCCGACAGCAGCAGCGCGGCGGTCGCGACGAAGCACAGGACTCTCATTAGAGTGCCTAGTTCAGGTAGACGAATTCGACGCGGCGGTTCTTCGCCCAGTCTTCTTCGGTCTGGCCAGGCACCGCCGGACGCTCTTCGCCATAACTGACGGTCGCCGCCTGCCCTTCGCCGACACCCTGCAGTAGCAGGGCCCGGCGTACCGCCTGCGCCCGGCGCTCGGCCAGGCCGATATTGTATTCAGGCGAGCCACGCTCGTCCGTATGGCCCTCGAGCCGGATGCGGATGCTGGCATTGGCGGAAACGGCACGCGCGTGGGCAGCAATGGCCGCGACGAATTCCGGGCGGATCTCCGCGCTGTCGAAATCAAAATACACGAGGCGACCGACACCGGCGGGAGCCGAAGCGCCGTTGCCCCCGGCGTCACCGACGGTGCCCGCATTCGCCGCACTCATGCCGGCGCCTTCGGCGCCATTTCCCTGCGCAGCGTTGCCGTCGACGGCTGCTGCCGTAGAGACGGGGGGCTTTACCGCGCGCTTGCCCCCGCAGCTGACGCTCCCCAGCAGTGCCGCGCTGGTCAGGACGATGAAGAGTTTTCTGTACATGTCCGCATTCTCCAGTAGTAATCAAGGACCGGAAAACGGTCCCCAGACCGGCTCGCGCACGTCGCCGCGGTCGGATTTCAGCCGCTGCGAAACCTCGCCATCGATGGCCACGGTCTCCAGCGTACCCCGGCCGCCCACGCGGCCTGCATAGATAATGCCCATGCCGTTCGGCGCGAAGCTCGGCGACTCGTCGAGACTGCCGCGCGTCAGCACCCGCACGCTGCCGCTCGCCAGGTCCTGCACGGCGATACGATAGTCGGAACCTTCGCGCGAGACCAGCGCCAGCGAGCGGCCGTCGGGCGACGGCCGCGGCCGCGCGTTGTAGGGCGAGTCAAAAGTGATCCGTTGCACGCGCTTGTGCACGGCCACGTCGGTACGGTAAATCTGCGGCCCGCCCGATCGATCGGAGGTAAAATACAGGTTATCGCCAGCGGCGCTCCACGCCGGCTCGGTGTCGATTGCCGGATCATCAGTGATGCGCGTCAACGCCTGCGTTGCCAGTTCGAGCAGGTAGATGTCGAGGTTGCCGCCCGACCCCGACAGCGTCAGCGCGAGGCGCCTTCCGTCGGGCGACCACGCCGGCGCACCGTTGACGCCGGCGCGCGCTGAGACCCGCTGGCGCTCACCGGTCCGCAGCTGCTGCACCACGATCGATGACACCCGGTTTTCAAATGACACGTACGCCAGCCACTGGCCGTCGGCGGACCAGGCAGGTGACATGATGGGCTGGTGGGAGTCAAGCACCACCTGGGCATTCTCGCCGTCCGAGTCGGCAACGATCAGCTGAAAATGTTGCACCGGTGGCGTGCCATCGACCGCGACGTAAGCGATGCGCGTGGCAAAGGCGCCGCGCGTTCCCATGATTTTCTGATAAACGAAATCGCTGAGCTGGTGCGCCGCGGCGCGCGGATTCGCCGGATTTACGACCACACGCGTACTGCCGAGCCGTTGCCCGGTGAGCGTATTCACCAGGTCGCACTCGATGCCGAGCCGCGCCCCATCCATCGCGCTCACGGTGCCGACCAGCACATAGTCTTCACCGTCGGCATGCCAGTCGGCAGCCACCACCTCGGCAGCCCGGCGTGGCAGCGTCCGCATCGCGCGCGGCGCCATGGTGCGGAAGCGCCCGCTGCCATCCAGGTCACGCTGCACGACAGTGGCAAAATCGAAGGCACTCGCACCAGGACCGGCTGCCACCAGCGGCACGATCGCTATCGGGATCGGATCGGTCACACCCTTGGTGATGTCGATCTGCAGCTCGGCGTAGGCGGCAGCGGCGCACGCGAGGCCAGCCAGCGGCAGGCCGACCAACCTCATGAATGCTCTCGCACAGTAGTTCACGGATCCTGGTTACTCGTCGGGGTGGAAATTGAACTTCAGGTTGCGATCGAAAAGGTCCGGATTCGAGGGCGACGGCAAGGGTGAGGCCCGGTAGACCGCAGCCTCGATGGACTCGCGGACCGCCGCATCGCCATTGCAGCTGCCGATCTGCACACCCGTCACCACGCCTCCGGGCACCTGGGTAACCCGCACCTCGCAGTTTACCCCAGGGCGCGCGCTGGGCGGGCGGATCCAGGCGTGCGTTACACGGTCGCGGATCAGCGACAGCCAGGCCGCTGCCGCCGCGCTGCCACGCGCCGCGTTGATGCGTTCTTCCTTCGCCAGTTGAGCCTGTAGTTCGAACTCGCGCCTGGCCTTGTCCTGCGCCGCACGCTTCGCAGCTGCCGTGGCCTTGCGTGCCGCGACCTCCTGCTCGCGCTGTTGGCGCTCGCGGCGCACTCGCTCCTCGGTGGCGCGTTGCGCGGCTTCGCGCTCCTGCGCTTCACGCTGCTCCTGCGCGTGCTGCACCGCCTGCTGTTGTTCCTGCGAGTCCGGCACCTCGGCTGCTGCCGGCGGAGCTGATGCCGGTGTGGGTGCCGGCGCGGCCGGCGTCGCCGGCTCCACCGTCGTGGACCGGTCCATCACCACCGTTGCCTCAATGGCCAGTTGCTGTGGAGCTGGTTTGGGCGCGCGATAGCGCCACCAGCCCCAGCCCAGCAGGCCCACGACCGCCGCGTGCACGAGCACCGAAAGCCCGATTGCGCGCCACCGGTCAGGGTCGCGCTCGCCCTCGCCCGCCGGGCTCATGGCCGCGGTATGGCGGGCGGCGGCAGCGGCTCCGTGAGAAACCCAACTTTGCTGGCGCCCGAGCGCTGCAACATCACCATGGCCGTGACGATTCGTCCGTAGTTTACCGCCGCGTCGCCCTTCACCAGCACCACCCGCTGCGGCGCGCGCCGCAGCGCGGCGGTTGCGCGCGCCAGCGCCGTGGCGTCGTCAATCGGTCGTAGTGGATCCGCGCCGACGTTCAGGTACAGGCGACCGCGCGCATCCACCGACAGCACCAGCGGCTCGAGGTTATTGACCGCGCGCGCATCGATCGGTTCCGCGCCCGCTTTCGGCAATTCGACCTTGATGCCCTGCGTAAGGAGCGGCGCGGTGATCATGAAGATGATCAGCAGCACCAGCATGACGTCGATATAGGGCACGACGTTGATCTCGCCCATGAGCCGCCGTTTCGGCCGGCCGGACGCGGTCACCCTAGGCCCCGGTGGCGCCACGGGCGGCGTGACGCTGCAATATGGTCGAGAACTCTTCCATGAAGGCGTCGTAGCGCATTTCCAGGCGGCTCACCTGGTCGGCATAGCGGTTGTAGGCAATGACGGCCGGAATGGCCGCGAACAGCCCGAATGCCGTCGCCACCAGCGCTTCGGCGATGCCCGGTGCGACCGAGGCCAAGGTGGCTTGCTGTACATTGCTCAACGAAGTAAACGCACTCATGATGCCCCAGACCGTTCCGAACAGCCCGACATAGGGGCTGGTCGAGCCCACGGTGGCGAGCGTCGCCAGGTTGTGTTCAAGCCGCTCAATCTCTTTGAGCTGCGCCACGCGCATCGCACGGCGCGAGCCTTCGAGCAGCAGGTCGGCGGCTGCGCCATCCTGCTGGCGGAGCCGGGCGAATTCGCGGAAGCCGAATTCAAAGATGCTTTCCATGCCGGTGGCGCCGCCGCGCGACTCAATCGAGCGGTACAACGCCGTAAGGTCGCCGCCCGACCAGAAGCTGTTTTCAAAGCGCTCGGCATCGCTGCGCGCGCGCCGCACCATCGTGCGCTTGCCGAAGATGATTGCCCAGGACATGAGCGACGCGGCCAGCAGCAGCACCAGCACCAACTGCACGACGGGACTCGCCTGCACGATGAGTCGCAGGATCGACAGATCACCATGCATTTAGCTCAACTCCCCAAAGACCCCGCGCGGCAGGCGGCGCGGGCGAAAATCGCCGGCACCTACGCATGCCACGCGCACAACGGCCTCGGCCAGCAGTTCACCAGCGGGGCTGCCGCGGCGGATCTCCTGACTAAACACCACCGTCGCCGCGCCCTCGGGCGCGGGCTGGCAGCTGATCACCAGCAGGTCGTCGAGTCGCGCCGGACGGCGGTAGCGGATATTGACTTCGGCGACGGCAAACAGCACTCCGGGGTCGGCGGCGAGCGCGATCTGCGAGTGGCCTTGCGCGCGCAGCCACTCGGTGCGGGCCCGCTCGAGGAAGCGCAGGTAATTCGCGTAATACACGACACCGCCAGAGTCGGTATCTTCGAAGTACACGCGTGCCGACCAGTGGAAGGCGCTCACGAATTGTCACCGAACAGCGGCAGGTTGGCGGCCGCGCGTTCCGGCACCTTCAGGCCGAAGTGCTGCCAGGCGCTGCGCGTGGCGATGCGGCCGCGCGCGGTACGCGCCAGGAACCCCTGCTGGATGAGATAGGGCTCGATGACATCTTCAAGCGTGCCGCGCTCTTCGCCGATCGCCGCCGCCAGGCTCTCGATGCCCACGGGGCCGCCGTCGAATTTTTCCATGATCATGAGCAGGAGTTTGCGATCGAGCGAATCGAAACCGAGCGGATCGACTGCCAGCAGGTCGAGTGCCGCCGTGGCGATCGCCTCGTCCACCTGTCCGGTGCCGCGCACCTGCGCGAAATCGCGCACCCGCCGCAGCAATCGATTGGCGATACGCGGCGTGCCGCGTGCGCGCTGCGCGATGCGCGCGGCGCCGGCAGGCACGATCGGCACATTCAGGATGCCCGCCGAGCGCGTGACGATGCGTTCGAGTTCGGCGACGCTGTAAAACTCGAGCCGCTGCACGATGCCGAAGCGATCACGTAACGGCGAAGTCAGGAGCCCGGCGCGCGTGGTCGCGCCCACCAGCGTGAAGGGTGGAATATTCAGCTTGATGGAGCGCGCCGCGGGGCCCTCGCCGATCATGATGTCGAGCTGATAGTCCTCCATCGCCGGATACAGCACTTCCTCGACGATCGGGGTCAGACGGTGGATCTCATCAACGAATAACACGTCGCGCGGCTGCAAGTTGGTGAGAATGGCGGCGAGATCGCCGGGGCGCTCGAGCACCGGGCCGGAAGTGTGGCGCAGGTTCACACCGAGCTCGGCGGCGATGATCACCGCCAGCGTGGTCTTGCCCAGGCCCGGCGGGCCGAAGATCAGCACGTGATCGAGCGCCTCGGCGCGCTGGCGCGCGGCTTCGATGAAGATGCCCATCTGGCTCTTCACCGCTTCCTGGCCGACATACTCGCTGAAGGCACGCGGGCGGATGGCCCGATCGACCACTTCCTCATCGCCGCGCCCCGCGGCGCTCACCAGCCGGTCTTCCTGCCGCGGGCCGCTCATTCGCGCGCCGCACCCTGCAGTGCGCTGCGAATCAGCTCTTCCGTACTGCCGCCTGGAGCGACATTCTTGAGCAGGCGCGCGGCTTCGGCGCTCTTGTAGCCCAGCGCCACCAGCGCGCTGAAGGCCTCGGCGGCGACGCCCACGGGTGAGGCAGCCATCGCGCCGTGCCCTTCCGCGGCCGCGGCCGCCAGCCGGTCACGCATTTCCACGATCAGGCGCTCGGCGATCTTGCGGCCGACGCCCGGGATGCGCGTCAACGCGGCGGCGTCGCCAGCGTGCACGCAGGCGGCAAACGCCTCGGCCGTGGAGCCCGAGAGTATCGCCAGTGCGATGCGCGGCCCGACTCCCGAGACCTTCAGCAGGCTCCGGAACAGCTGCCGCTCCTCGCTGGTGCCAAAGCCGTACAGAATGTGAGCGTCTTCGCGCACCACCAGGTGAGTCAGGAGCCGCACCGGCTGGCCGACCGGCGGCAGGCTGTAAAACGTCGACATCGGTGCTTCGAGCTCGTAACCGACGCCACCGACTTCCACCAGCAGCGCGGGCGGCAACTTGTGCACCAGGAGACCAGCGAGTGAGCCAATCATGGGCGTGCGCCCGGCCGGGCGCCAGTGCGGCTGGCGCGGCGCGTGGGCACGCGCGGCGCGGCTGGCGCGGCCAAGAGCGCGGCGAGCCGGCGCGTCTGCGCGTGGCACAGCGCCACCGCCAGAGCGTCAGCCGCGTCGGCGGCCGGCCGACGTTCGAGATGCAGAAGCGCGGTGACCATCTGCGCCACCTGCGCCTTGTCGGCCGCGCCGTAGCCGCTGACCGCCAGCTTGATGGCGCGCGGCGCGTATTCGTGGGCGCTCGCGCCCAGTCCGACTGCCGCGCAGATCGCAGCACCGCGGGCCTGGCCGAGCTTGAGCGCGCTGTCTGGATTGCGATGCACAAACACCCTTTCGATGGCGATTTCCCCGGGCCGATGCTCTTCGATCAGGGTCACGACGGCGTCGAAGATCCGCCGCAGCCGCAGCAGAAAATCGCCGCTCCCGGCATTGATGCAGCCATTGGCCACGTGGCGCTCGCCGGCGGCCGTGCAGTCGATCAGGCCGTAACCGGTGCGGAGCGAACCCGGATCCAGACCGAGAATGCGGCATTCGGCCGAAATACCGGTCTGGACCGCCCCCGCGCCGGCTGCGGCGGCACCAGGCCGGTAGCTACGCCAGGAACTGCCGGAATAGCGCGGCATGCCGCCTCTTGCTGTGGACGCTCATTACCAGAATGATAGCCGGAAGAGCCCCTCTCCACACGCCCAATGCACACCTGAATAGCTTGGAAACCGCACCCAAAAATTTGGCCGCGCCTGCGGCGGCGAGCGCCGCGGCGCACGCCGCGTTTACCGAGCTCGGCCTGGCGCAGTCAGAACTGGCAGAGGGCGCGGAACTGGCGCAGCTCGTCGGCCAGATCACCGAGGAGCCTGATATTGCAGTGGCCGCCTGGATCGTGCAGGCGCGCGCTGCGGGCCTCGCCTGCAATGCCGCCACGGCGACCGCGCGTTTCGGGAGCGCTGCTGAAGGCCTCGCCCGCCAGCTCGAACTCCTCGGCGACATCGGCCTGCCGGCCGACTGGTCCGCGAGCCGCGGACTCAACGCGCAGCAGGCCGAGACGCTGCGCAAGATGCTGCTGGCAATCGCTGC
>JAYTXT010000257.1:0-2138 GCA_043742765.1 Gammaproteobacteria bacterium
GTCGGCGCCTATGCAGCCACCGCGGCCACCGCGACGCCCGCAGGAGCGCCGATGAGCGAAGACGACAAGGTCGTGTTTGCGATCGGCGAAATTCTCAGCGGCAGCGTCAAGCCCTTTGCGCTCAATCAGCACGAAATGCAATTGGTCCAGGCGGGCTTTGCCGCCGGCATGCATGCCAAGAAAACCGGGGTCGATGTCGACAGCTATCGCACCAAGATCCAGGCGCTCCTCACCGCGCGGGCCACCACGGGCATGGTCAAGACCAAGGCCGCCGGCAAGACCTATCGCGACGTGGCCGCCGCCGCCAAGGACACGACGACGACGACCAGCGGCATCGTTATGACCACCATCAAGGCTGGCATCGGCGCGAGCCCTGGCGCCGAGGACGAGGTCAAGGTGCATTACGAAGGCAAACTGATTGACGGCACCGTGTTCGACAGCTCCATCAAGCGCGGCCAGCCGGCCACGTTCAAGCTCAACGGCGTCGTGCCCTGCTGGACCGAAGCGCTCCAGCACATGAGCGTCGGCGGCAAGGCCCGCCTGGTCTGCCCGCCGGAACTCGCTTACGGCGACCGCGGCGCACCGCCGTCGATCCCGGGCGGCTCGACCCTGATCTTCCAGGTTGAGTTGCTGGATATCGTGAAGGCGCCGCCGCCGGCCGCCGCCGAACCGGCTACTCTGACAGCCCCGGCACAGCCCGCGACACCGGCCGAGCCGGCGGCACCCGCGGCACCGGCGAAACCGCAATAGACGCGTGAAGTACCTGCACACCATGGTGCGCGTGGCCGACCTCGAGGCCGCGCGCCACTTTTACTGCAATGCGCTGGGCCTCGTAGAGCTGAAGCGGACCGACTACGACAAAGGCCGCTTTACACTGGTGTTCCTCAGCGCTCCGGGCGACGAGTCGGCGCAGGTCGAGCTCACCTATAACTGGGACCCGGAGGCCTACACCGGGGGCCGCAACTTCGGCCACCTCGCCTACGAAGTGGACGACATCTACGCAACCTGCCAGCGGCTCCAGGACCATGGCGTTATCATCAACCGGCCACCGCGCGACGGGCGCATGGCCTTCGTACGTTCGCCCGATGGCATTTCCTTCGAACTGCTGCAGCGCGGCAGCGCCCGGCCGCCGCAGGAGCCCTGGGCATCGATGGCGAACGTGGGCAACTGGTAATGACTCTGAAGATCGTACTAAGTCCCACTGAAGCACGGGTCATCGGCTGCCTGATCGAAAAGCAGATCACCACACCCGACCAGTATCCGCTGTCGCTCAACGCGCTCACCAACGCCTGCAATCAGAAGAGCAACCGCGACCCGGTGATGGCGCTCGCCGAGACCGAGGTGCAGCAGCTTGTCGATGTGCTGGTGCGCAAGCACGTGGTCATGGAGCGGAGCGGCTTCGGGAGCCGCGTGCCGAAGTACCAGCACTGCTACTGCAACACCGAGTTTTCCGGACTCAGGTTCACGCCGCAAGAGCTGGCGATCGTCTGCGAACTGCTGCTGCGCGGACCGCAGACGCCCGGCGAGCTGCGCAGCCGCGCGGCGCGCATGGCAAGCATTGCCGACAGCGGACAGGTCGAACAGGCGCTCGAAGCGCTCGCCAACCGCCCCGCAGGCGCCATCGTGCAGCGCCTGCCACGCCAGCCCGGGCGGCGCGAGGCGCGCTACGCGCAGCTGCTCACGGGTGAGCTATCCGCGGAACTGACCACCGAGGCCGCGACGCCGCACGCCAGCGCTGCGCAGCCAGACGTGGCGGCCGACGCACGGCTCGAGCGCCTTGAGACCGAAGTCCGCGCGCTGCGCACCGAGCTCGACGAGCTGCGCGCCCAGCGCGGCTCGCCCCTGTGAGGGCCACGACCATGGCCACCCCGCAGAAGAAATCCTGGCGTGCCGTGAGCGTGGTGCCCGGGGCCGCTGCCTGCGAAGCGGCGCAGCAACTGCGCGGTCAACGCTACCTGGCGGCCAAGGCACCGCGACTGCCGCTCCCTGGATGCACCAGCCAGAACCAGTGCGGCTGCAAGTACCAGCACTACCCAGACCGGCGCGGCGATGCGCGCCGCGCGGATGATAACGCCGCAACGACGGTGATTAAGCCGCGCGACAGTGAACGGCGCCGTCCCGGCGAGCGGCGCCGCTAG
>JAYTXT010000258.1:0-11103 GCA_043742765.1 Gammaproteobacteria bacterium
GTCGACTTTGGCGACCCCAAGGCGGTGCGCACGGCCCTGGCGACGCCCGCGGCGCTGGTCTGGATCGAGACGCCGAGCAATCCGCTGCTGCGCATCACCGATATCGCCGCGGTGGCGGAACTCGGGCACCAGGCCGGCGCCCTGGTCGCGGTTGACAACACTTTTCTGTCACCCGCCTGGCAGCAGCCGCTGCGCCTGGGGGCTGATATCGTCGTGCACTCCACCACCAAGTACATCAACGGCCACAGCGACGTGGTGGGCGGGGCAGCAGTCGGGAAGACCCCGGAACTGCACGAGCGGCTGGCGTGGTGGGCGAACTGCCTGGGGCTGACGGGCGCGCCCTTTGACAGCTACCTGACCCTGCGGGGCCTGCGCACGCTGCACGCTCGCCTGGCGGTTCACGGCCGGAATGCGCAGGGTCTGGCGGAATGGCTGAGCATGCAGTCGCCCGTCAGTCGCGTGTGGTATCCGGGATTGCCGGCGCACCTGGGTCACGCGCTCGCCGCCCGCCAGCAGAGCGGGTTTGGCGCCATAGTCTCCTTCGAGCTCAAGGACGGCATCCCGGCCGTCAAACGCTTTGTCACGGGCCTCAGCTGCATTTCACTGGCCGAGTCGCTTGGGGGTGTCGAAAGCCTCGTCGCCCATCCCGTGACCATGACCCACGCGGCGATGGACGAAGCCTCGCGCCGGGCTGCGGGTCTCACCGACGGCCTGTTGCGCCTCGCGGTGGGCATCGAGAGTCTGGACGACCTGCGCGCCGACCTTGAGGCGGCCCTGATTCGCGCCCGCGGCTGCTAGAATCCGGGGGTTGCTCCAACTAAACAGGGGGTCCCATGGCCACAGTCGCTATTCATCCGTCCGTCGATAACGGCATCAAGCCGGGCGCCAAGGATTTTGCCGGCGGTACGCTGGTATGCCGGTGCGCGACAGACCCGGTTGAGGTCACGGTCAAGTCGCAATCGGCGCACAACCACGCCTGCGGCTGCACCAAGTGCTGGAAGCCAAAAGGCGCGCTGCTTTCGGTCGTGGCCGTGGTGCCCAGGGACAAGGTCAGCGTCACGAAGAACGCCGACAAGCTCGCAGTGGTGGACGCCGCGGCGACCATCCAGCGCCATGCCTGCAAAGGGTGCGGCGTGCACATGTACGGGCGCATCGAAAACACCAGGCACCCGTTCTACGGGCTGGATTTCATCCACACCGAGCTCTCGGCGCAAGGCGGCTGGTCCGCCCCCGAGTTTGCGGCGTTCGTGTCCTCGATCATCGAGTCGGGCGCAGACCCGGCGCAGATGGGCGCGGTGCGCGCCCGCCTCAAGGCCCTGGGGTTGGAACCCCATGATTGCCTGTCGCCGCCGCTAATGGATTTCATTGCGACGCATTTGGCCAAGGCTGCTGGTGTGCTTAAGGGTTAGGCTGGCCGTCAGGAGGTAGTGAGCATGGATGTGCGGGCCGCGGTGGCATTTGAGGCGGGCAAACCCCTGAGCATCGAGACCGTGCAACTCGAGGGACCAAAGTTCGGCGAGGTGCTGATCGAGGTCAAGGCGACCGGTATCTGCCACACCGACAAGTACACGCTCTCGGGGGCCGACCCCGAGGGCCTGTTCCCCTCGATCCTGGGCCACGAAGGGGCGGGCATCGTCGTCGATGTCGGGCCTGGCGTGCGGACGCTGAAGAAGGGCGATCACGTCATTCCCCTCTATACACCTGAATGCCGCGAGTGCAAGAGCTGCACCTCGCGCAAGACCAACCTGTGCACGGCGATCCGCGCCACGCAGGGCAAGGGACTGATGCCGGACGGCGCGAGCCGCTTCTCCTATCAGGGCAAGCCCATCTATCACTACATGGGTTGTTCCACCTTTGCGAACTACACCGTGCTGCCGGAGATCGCGGTGGCGAAGATCCGCGAGGATGCACCGTTCGACAAGGCCTGCTACATCGGCTGCGGCGTGACCACCGGGATCGGCGCGGTAATCTTTACTGCGAAGGTGGAACCGGGTGCAAACGTCGTCGTATTTGGGCTTGGCGGCATCGGCCTCAACGTTGTACAGGGCGCAAGACTGGCGGGCGCCGACCTGATCATCGGCGTCGATACCAACCCGGCGCGCGAAAAACTGGCGCGCCAGTTCGGCCTGACGCATTTCGTCAACCCGAAAGAGCTCAAGGGCGATCTGGTCGCGCACCTGGTCGAGCTGACGAAGGGAGGCGCCGACTACAGTTTTGAGTGCATCGGCAACACCCAGGTGATGCGCCAGGCGCTCGAATGCTGCCACCGCGGCTGGGGCCAGAGCATCATCATCGGCGTCGCGGCGAGCGGGCAGGAAATCGCCACGCGGCCGTTCCAGCTGGTGACGGGCCGGGTCTGGAGAGGCACGGCTTTCGGTGGCGCGCGCGGCCGCACCGACGTCCCGAAGATCGTCGACTGGTACATGGAGCGGAAGATCAACATCGACGACCTGATCACCCATACCCTGCCGCTCGAACGCATCAACGAAGGCTTCGACCTGATGAGCCGGGGTGAGTCGATCCGCACCGTCGTCGTCTATTGATGGCGGACATTATGGTGAGTCCAACCGCGGGTGTGGCGGCGCGGCGCATGGACGGCGCCGCGGTCGAAGCAGTCGCCGAAACCCTGGCGACGGAGACCGCTGTGGCCATGCATTTCAATGGCCTGCCGCACGCGGTTATGATGGCGACACCCGCAGACCTGGAAGACTTTGGCCTGGGGTTCGCCTTGACTGAAGGCATTATCAGGAGGGCGGATGAGCTTATGCTGGTCGAGCAAACGTGGACGCCGCACGGCGTAGCGCTGCAGATGCGGATACCCGAAATGCGATTTGCGTTGCTCGAGACACGCGAGCGCAATCTCACCGGCCGCACTGGCTGTGGGCTGTGCGGCACCTCGACGCTGGAGGCGGCAATCCGGCCCGTGCGTCGCGTCGCGGTGGGCGGCCCGGCAATTGATGGCGCGGCGCTGCGCGCGGGCATGGAACGCCTGGCCACGCTCCAGCCTTTCAACGATGTCAGCGGCGCCGTGCATGCCGCCGCGCTGCTGACGACCGATGGCGGCTTCACGGTGCGCGAGGACGTCGGGCGTCACAATGCCATCGACAAGGCGGTGGGCGCAGTGATGCGCGCGGGCGGGGTGCCACACACGCTGCTGGTGACCTCGCGCGCCTCATATGAAGTGGTGCACAAGGCTGCTGAAGTGGGCTGCTCGCTGGTGGCGGCGATCTCCGCGCCCACGACGCTGGCCCTGCAGCTGGCCATCGAGGCGGGCATGACGCTGGTGGGTTGGGCGCGGCCACCGCGGTTTACGGTTTATTGCGGAACGCTGGCATGAACGCGCGACGGCCCGTCACCATTCCCGTGCGCGTCGAGCCCGGATCCGACCTGCCGCCGGCCGAACGCACCGCGGTGCTGGCAGCCATAAAGGAAAATCGCGCGCTGCAGGGGGCGCTCTTGCCCGTTCTGCACGGCATCCAGGATCGGCTCGGTTGGGTGCCGCCGCGCGCAGTGCCGCTGGTCGCCTTCGAGCTCAATCTGTCGCGGGCGGAAGTCCACGGCGTGCTGAGCTTCTACCATTATTTCCTGCAGACCAAACCGGGCCAGCAGGTCATCTACCTGTGCCGCGCGGAAGCCTGCCAGGCTGTGGGCGCCGCCGAGCTGGAAGCCCACGCGAAGCAGAAGCTGGGCGTCGATTTCCACGGCACCAGCGCCGATGGTCGCTTTACGCTCGAGCCGGTCTACTGCCTGGGCAACTGCGCCTGCGGGCCGTCGCTGATGATCGACAAGGAATTACACGCGCTCGTCACGCCGGCGAAGTTCGACGCGCTGGTGGCGAAATGACATGAGCACCACAGTCTATATTCCGTGCGAGGCAACGGCCCTGGCCCTGGGCGCCGAGGCGGTGGCGCGCGCGATTGCCGCGGAAGCGGCGCGAACCAAACAGGACGTTCGCGTGGTGCGCAACGGCTCGCGCGGCGCGTTCTGGCTCGAGCCCCTGGTCGAAGTGCAGATGGGCAAAGGGCGGGTGGCCTACGGGCCGGTGCAGGCCAGCGATGTCGCCAGCCTCTTTGCGGGCGGGTTCCTCGCCGGCAAGACGCACGCGCTGTGCCAGGGCCCGGTCGCATCGATTCCCTACCTGCACAAGCAGGAGCGGTTGACCACCGGGCGGCTCGGAGTGATCGACCCCCTGAGCCTCGAGGACTACCGCTCGCATGGCGGGTACGCCGGGCTCGAGGCCGCAGTGGCCATGACGAGCGCGGCCATCGTGCAGACGGTGACGGATTCCGGGTTGCGCGGCCGCGGCGGGGCTGCGTTTCCGACCGGTATCAAGTGGCGCACGGTGCTCGATACGCCGGGCGCGCAGAAGTACATCGTCTGCAACGCGGACGAGGGCGACTCCGGCACCTACTCCGACCGCCTGCTCATGGAGGGCGACCCGTTCTGCCTGATCGAGGGCATGACCATCGCGGGGCTCGCGGTCGGGGCAACATATGGGTTCATCTATCTGCGCTGCGAATATCCGCACGCGCACGCGGCGCTTAACGCGGCCATTGCGGCGGCCCGTGCGGCCGGATACCTCGGCGCCAATGTCGCCGGTTCAGGCCGCACCTTCGACCTCGAGGTGCGCCTCGGCGCCGGCGCCTACATCTGCGGTGAAGAGACCTCGCTGCTGGAATCGCTCGAAGGCAAGCGCGGCCAGGTGCGCTTCAAGCCGCCGCTGCCGGCGATCAAGGGAGCGTTCGGGTGCCCGACGGTCGTCAACAACGTCATCACCTTCGCCAGCGTGCCGATCGTGCTGCAGCGAGGCGCAACTTATTACCGTGACTTTGGCATGGGGCGCTCGCGCGGCACCCTGCCGATCCAGCTGGCGGGCAACATCAAGCGCGGCGGTCTGGTGGAGTGTGCCTTCGGCGTGACGCTGCGGACGCTGCTCTATGAATACGGCGGCGGTACCCGCTCAGGCCGGCCGATCCGCGCCGTGCAGGTGGGTGGGCCGCTCGGCTCCTATTGGCCGGAATCGAAGTTCGATACGCCGCTCGATTACGAGGCCTTCGCGCAGGGCGGGGGCATGCTCGGCCACGGCGGCATCGTCGTGTTCGACGACACCGTCGACATGGCGGCGCAAGCCCGGTACGCGCTCGAGTTCTGCGCCATCGAGTCCTGCGGCAAGTGCACACCCTGCCGCATCGGCTCAACGCGCGGCGTCGAGGTCATCGACCGGCTGCGCGCCGGCGACCGTCCCGCCATGCAGGAAGAGTTGCTGCGGGACCTGTGCAATACGCTGACCCACGGCTCGCTGTGCGCGCTCGGCGGCCTGACGCCGCTCCCGGTGCTGTCCGCGCTGGAACATTTTCCCGAAGATTTCGTCAAACCCATCGCCGCCGCCGCGGCTGGAAGATAGCCATGCAATCCATTGCCGAAAATGACCTGGGCACCCCGGCGTGCAAATCCGACATTCAGGTCACGCTGACGATCGACGGCTGCGAAATCAGCGTACCCGCCGGTACCTCGGTGATTCGCGCCGCGGCGCTCGCGGACCTCAAGATTCCGAAGCTCTGTGCCACGGATCAGCTCGAGGCCTTTGGTTCCTGCCGCCTGTGCCTGGTGCAGATCGAGGGCGTAAAGGGATTCCCGGCCTCGTGTACCACGCCGGTCGCCCAGGGGATGAAGGTGACGACGCAGAACGGCGAGCTGGCGAAGATCCGGCGCGGTGTCATGGAGCTGTACATCTCCGATCACCCGCTCGATTGCCTGACCTGCCCGGCCAACGGCCATTGCGAGCTGCAGGACATGGCGGGCGCGGTGGGCCTGCGCGAGGTGCGCTACGGCTACGCCGGCGCCAATCACCTCGATGCACCCAAGGACGAATCCAATCCGTATTTCACCTTCGATGCCAGCAAGTGCATCGTCTGCTCGCGCTGCGTGCGCGCCTGCGATGAACAGCAGGGGACGCTGGCGCTGACGATCGCCGGGCGGGGCTTTGATTCCGTCGTGGCGGCGAGTCAGGGCGAGTCATTCATGGATTCGGAGTGTGTTTCCTGCGGTGCTTGCGTACAGGCCTGCCCGACCGCGACGCTTTCCGAGAAGTCGCTCATCGAGCAAGGCCAGGCCGAACACAGCGTGATCACCACCTGCGCCTACTGCGGCGTCGGCTGCTCGTTCCGCGCCGAGATGCGCGGCGAAGAATTGATCCGCATGGTGCCGAACAAGGACGGCCACGCCAATCATGGTCACAGCTGCGTGAAAGGGCGCTTCGCCATCGGCTACGCCACGCATCCGGACCGCATCACGAAACCGATGATCCGTGCCACGATCTCGGAGCCTTGGCGCGAAGTCAGCTGGGAAGAGGCGATTACCTACGCGGCGGCGGAAATGCGCCGCATCCAGGCGAAGTACGGCCGTGACAGCATCGGTGGCATCACCTCGAGTCGCTGCACGAACGAGGAAACCTTCCTGGTGCAGAAGCTGGTGCGGGCTGCGTTTGGCAACAACAACGTCGACACCTGTGCCCGCGTCTGCCACTCGCCTACCGGCTACGGGCTCAGGACGACTATGGGTGAATCGGCCGGCACCCAGACTTTCGATTCGGTGATGGACAGCGACGTGATCATGGTGATCGGCGCCAACCCCACCGACGCGCATCCGGTCTTTGCCTCGCAGATGAAGCGGCGCCTGCGCGAGGGCGCGCAGCTGATCGTCGCCGATCCGCGGCAGATCGACCTGGTGCGCACGCCGCACATCGAGGCCGCGCAGCACCTGGCGTTGCGGCCGGGCACCAACGTGGCGCTGATCAACAGCCTTGCGCACGTGGTGGTGCGCGAGGGCTTGGTAAAGGAAGACTTCGTGCGCGAGCGCTGTGAGATCGATTCTTTTGAGAAGTGGCGGCGTTTCGTGGCTGACGAGCGCAATTCACCCGAGAGCATGCAAGCCGTTACCGGCGTACCCGCGGAAAGCGTGCGAGCGGCCGCACGACTGTTTGCGACGGCGCGCAACGGTGCCATTTACTACGGCCTCGGTGTCACCGAGCACAGCCAGGGCTCGACCATGGTTATGGGTATCGCCAACCTGGCGATGGCCACCGGCAACCTGGGTCGCTCCGGCGTGGGCGTTAATCCGCTGCGCGGCCAGAACAACGTGCAGGGCTCCTGCGACATGGGCTCGTTCCCGCACGAGTTCCCGGGCTACCGCCATGTCTCTGACGACGCGACCCGCCAGCTGTTCGAACGCAAGTGGCAGGTAAACCTGCTGGCCGAGCCGGGCCTGCGCATTCCCAACATGTTCGAAGCGGCGCTCGACGGCGAGTTCAAGGGGCTGTACATCCAGGGCGAGGACATCGCGCAATCCGACCCCAACACCCAGCACGTGACCGCCGCGCTTACGGCCATGGAATGCATCATCGTCCAGGATCTGTTCCTGAACGAGTCGGCGAAGTTTGCGCACGTCTTTCTCCCGGGCTCGTCGTTCCTCGAGAAGGACGGTACCTTCACCAACGCCGAGCGGCGCATTTCGCCGGTGCGCAAGGTGATGCGCTCGAAGTCGGGCTATGCGGACTGGGAGATCACCCAGCTGCTGGCTAATGCACTCGGCCTCCCGATGAACTACTCGCACGCGCGCGAGATCATGGACGAGATCGCCGCGCTGACGCCGACCTTTGCCGGCGTGAGTTTTGCGAAGCTCGATGAACTGGGCAGCATCCAGTGGCCCTGCAACGAGCAGCATCCGGAGGGTACGCCATTCATGCACGTCGGCAGCTTCGTGCGCGGCAAGGGCAAGTTCATGGTCACCGAGTACGTCGCGACCACGGAGAAGGTGAACTCGCGCTTCCCGCTGATTCTTACGACCGGACGGATCCTCTCGCAGTACAACGTCGGCGCGCAGACCCGGCGCACCGAAAACGTGGCCTGGCACGACGAAGATCGCCTTGAGATCCATCCTCACGACGCCGACGAGCGCGGCGTGAAAGAGGGCGACTGGGTAGGCGTGCAAAGCCGCGCCGGCGAAACCGTGCTGCGCGCGCAGGTCACGACGCGGGTCCAGGCCGGCGTGGTCTACACGACGTTCCACTTCCCGGAATCGGGCGCCAACGTGATCACCACCGAGAATTCGGACTGGGCGACCAACTGTCCCGAGTACAAGGTGACGGCCGTTCAGGTCACGCGAGTGACGCAGCCCTCCGCCTGGCAGCGGCGCTACCAGGAGTTCGACCAGCGCCAGCGCAAGCTGGCCGGCCAGGCCGCGGAGCCGACCGCCGTAGTTCCGTCCAGATGAGCGCCGACCGGCTGGTGCAGATGGCCAACGACATCGGCCATTTCTTCGCTGCCGAACCGCAGCGGGCCGACGCCATTGCCGGCATCGCTGGGCATATCCAGCGCTTCTGGGACCCGCGCATGCGCCGGCAGATCATCGCCCACCTGCAAGCGGGCGGTGCCGGGCTGGAAGACCTGAGCCGGGAAGCCATCGCCAGCCTGAAACCCCTTTAGGCCCAGAGACACCGACTTCCGGGAGCGGGCACATGCGAAGTAATCGGCTGTTCAATTTTCGATCCTGCTGCAGTGCCGGCGTTGTTGCCCTCATTGCAATCACTGCCGCTGCCGCGGCTCCGCCGGCCGATCCGTTGGTGCGGGTGGCCCACATACTGGCGGCTACGCCGCTGATCGACGGGCACAACGACCTGCCGTGGATGATTCGTGACCGCTTCAGGAGTTCGGTTGCGACTCTGGATCTGGCGAGCGACACCTCGTTGATCGTGCCGCCGGCCGATCAGATTGCGCTGATGACGGATATCGGGCGACTGCGCGCCGGGCAGGTCGGCGCGCAGTTCTGGTCGGTGTACCTACCGGTCGAGATGCAGGGGCCCGTTGCCGTCCAGGCAACGCTCGAGCAGATCGACATCGTCAAGGACATGGCGGCGCGCTATCCGGGTGACTTCGAAATGGCCTACACGGCTGCCGACATCCGCCGTATACACAAGGCCGGGCGCATTGCCGCGCTGATCGGCGTCGAGGGTGGCCACCAGATCAATAACTCGCTCGCCGTGCTGCGCCAGTACTACACGCTCGGTGCGCGCTACATGACCCTGACCCACGTTACCAACACGGGCTGGGCGGACGCCGCGACGGACAATCCGCTTCACCACGGGCTGACGCCGTTCGGGCGTGAAGTCGTGCGGGAAATGAACCGGCTCGGCATGCTGGTAGATCTCAGCCACGTGTCTCCGGCGACGATGCGCGCCGCGCTTGAAGTGTCGGCCGCGCCCGTGATCTATTCGCACTCCTCGGCGCGCGCTCTGGTCGATCATCCGCGCAACGTGCCCGACGATGTGTTGCTCCTGGTGGCGCGCAATGGCGGCGTGGTGATGGTCAATTTCAACGCTGGCTACGTCTCGACGGCGCGCTACCAGTGGGACGCGGCGCACGCCGCCGAGAAGGCGCAGTACGCCAGCCCGCCCTATGAGGGGCTCTACCTCGGTCAGCCGGAGCGTGCGCAGGCGGCACTCAAGGCGTGGGAGCAGGCGCACCCGGCCCCGGCAGCGACGCTTGCCGAGGTTGCGGACCATATCGAGCACATCCGGCGGATTGCCGGGGTTGATCACATCGGGATTGGCTCCGATTTCGACGGCATTACCGACGTGCCGGTCGGGCTCGAAAACGTAGCCCGGTTTCCGCAACTGTTCGTGGAGCTGGTACGCCGCGGCTGGAGCGACGCGGATCTGGCCAAGCTCGCGGGCGGCAACGTGCTGCGCGCTCTTGCGGGCGCCGAACAGGTGGCGGCGCGACTGCGCCGGGAACGCCCTGCCTCGAGCGCGTTGATCGCCGATCTCGACGCTCCGGCGCACCCCAACCCATAAGGCAGCGGTCGGTGCGGCGGTGGGGTTGTCCGCCGCGACGGCGTGTAGCGAAATGTTTCCAGCGTTACATGTAACGCTTGAATTGATTTCAGCAGGCGCATCGGCCAGCGCTATTGGCATTCAGTTCAGTCGTGCAACAACGGCAGCGCCGGCTTCTCGCGTAGTGGCTGCCTGCGTGCCCGGTGTTGCGATATCGGGTGTCCGAAGTCCTGCAGCGATCGCGGTGGCCACGGCCGCTTCTACCGCCGCGGCTTCGGCTCCCAGGCCGAGCGAAAGCCGCAGCAGCATCGCGGCGCTCAGGATCGCGCCGATGGGATTGGCGATGCCTTTGCCGGCAATGTCGGGCGCCGAGCCGTGGATCGGCTCATAGAGGCCGCGTCGGCCATCCCCGAGCGACGCCGAGGGCAGGAGCCCGAGCGACCCGGCCAGCATCGAGGCCTCGTCGGTGAGTATGTCGCCGAACAGGTTCTCGGTCACGGCGACGTCGAAATCGCGTGGCCGGCGGATCAGGTGCATGGCAGCAGCGTCCACCAGCATGTGTTCGAGTTGCAGCTCAGGGAACTCGGCGCGCACCACGCGCTCGGTCACTTCGCGCCACAGCCGCGAGGTCTCCAGGACATTAGCCTTGTCGATGGACGTGAGTCTGCGCCGCCGCGACATCGCCAGAGCGCCCGCGACCCGCACCACGCGCTCAACTTCGGCCACTGAATAAGTGCACAAGTCGCTCGCCTCGTCGGCGGTGCGGGTCTTGGCGCCGAAATAGCTGCCGCCGGTGAGTTCGCGGACAAAAACCAGGTCCACCCCTTCGAGCACTTCGCCCTTGAGGGTTGACGCATCGCGAAGCGCCGGGTGGAGCGATACCGGGCGCAGGTTGGCATAGACGCCCAGTTCCTTGCGCAGCCGCAGCAGCCCCTGTTCAGGGCGCACTTTGAGTTGCGGCGCCGACCACTTCGGCCCGCCGATTGCACCCAGCAGCACCGCATCGGCACCGAGGCACAGTTCGAGCGTGGATTGTGGGAGCGGATCGCCATGCAAATCGATAGCTATGCCGCCAAATGGAGCATCGATCAGTTCGAACTCGTGGCTGAACCGGGTGGCAACGACGCGTAGCACGCGTACCGCCTCGGCAGTGACCTCGGGCCCGATGCCGTCGCCGGCGAGGACCGCGATGCGCGCCCTCACTGGCGCGCGCTTTCAAAGCGGGCGATCGCGGACTCCTGTGAACGCAGGTAGCCGAGCTCGTCGACGCCGTT
>JAYTXT010000259.1:0-5890 GCA_043742765.1 Gammaproteobacteria bacterium
GCCGACGAGCATTGCGAGCGCGCTGATGATCCCGAACAGCAGCGGCAAACGCTGATCAGGGATGAACGCCATCGCCGCGACGATCGCCAGCATCGTGACAATCGCGACGATGGTCAGTGCCGGATAGGCCCACATGCGCACCCGCAGGCGCTCCGGTGCTTCGCGTTCGAGGCGACCGCGCAGACGCAACTCCGCGAACGCAATCAGCAGATAGACGAAGATGGCGACGGTGCCGTACGAGTCAACCAGGAAGGCAAACACGTGCTCTGGGGAGACGTAGTTCATGATGACGGCCACATAGCCGAACGCGGTGCTCATCAGAATGGCGTTGACCGGGACGCCGCGCTTGTTGAGCCTGGCAACGCTCCGGGGCGCGTCCCCGCGCCGCGCGAGCGCCATAATCATCCGCGATGAGGCGAACAGCCCACTGTTGAGAGCTGACAGCACCGCTGTCAGGATCACGCCGTTCATGATCTGTGCTGCACCGGGCACATGGACGGCCTCGAGCGCTGTGACGTAGGGCTGAGTGATCCCCGGCGCATTCCATGGCACCAGCGTCACCACCACGAGGATGGAACCGACGTAGAACACCAACACTCGCGAGACCACGGACTGCGTCGCGCGGGCGACCGCCCGCTCGGGCTCGGCCGATTCGGCCGCGGCCACGGTGACGATTTCAGAACCGAAGTAGAACCCGGTCGCGGCCACTGCGCCGGTGAGCACCGGCGCCAGGCCCATCGGCATGAATCCACCGTGCGCCGTCAGGTTCGCGAAGCCCCCGGACAGGCCCGGCCACAGACCAGCCATGACCACGACGCCGATGCCGAGAAACAAGGTGATCGCGACGACCTTGATCGACGCGAACCAGTACTCGGTCTCGCCCCACGAGCGCACCGAGAGCAGATTCAACAGCGTGAACAACGTCATCAGACCCAGCGTAAAGCGCCACGGCGCGACAGCGGGGAACCAGTGTGTCAACAGGCGAGCCCCCGCCACCGCTTCGAGTGCGACCACGATGATCCAGAAATACCAGTACATCCATCCGGTCATGAAGCCCGCGAGTTCACCGAGCGCGAGGCGGTTGTACTCGTAGAAACCGCCGACTGCGGGATAGGCGGAGGCCATCTCGCCCAGCATCCGCATCACGAGCACGACCAGCGTGCCGGTCAGCGCGAAAGAGAGCACGGCGGCAGGCCCGGTGGCCTGGATGACGACGCCGCTGCCGACGAACAGTCCGGCGCCGATCACGCCGCCCAGAGCGATCATGCGCATGTGCCGGGTCTTGAGCGTACGGCGCAGCCCGGTAGAGCCGGTATCGGTGATGGCGGGGTCGTGATTCATGCAGGATCTCGCGTTAAGTAGCCGCGCAGCGCCACGGCGGCAGGATCGCCGACTCCGACGCTGGAGTAAAGCACAAGGTCAGTGCGCCAGCAGCGTGACGGTCCGGTTGACGACGGCACCGCCGGCCACGAGCCACAGAAACAGGATAAACGCCAGCAGCAACGGCCGTCCGCCGGTGCGCCGGAGCGTACCAAGGTGCGTTGAGACTCCGAGCGCACCCATGGCAGCGGCGAGCAGCCATGTGTCGAACAGCGTGATCAGGCCTACGATCGGGCGTGGCACCAGGTCCATGGAATTGAATAGCACCGTGCCGATGAACAGGAGCGCAAAAGTGGGCACCGCCACCGCGCACTCGACCTGCGCGCCGGCCGCGGCGGACGCATTGCAGGCCCGGGCCCGGAGCCACGCCGCGAGTATCGGCAGGAACGGCGCCAGCATCATCACGCGCACCATCTTGGCGATCACGGCGGTGCTGGCCGCATCCGGCCCGATCTGCCGGCCCGCCGCGACAACCTGCGCAACCTCGTGCACGGTCGAACCGAGGTAAATGCCAAATGCGGCGGGACCGCCGGGAATCACCAGCCACACGTGGTTCAGGTCGTAAAGGAACGGGTAAAGGAACATCGAGACCGTTCCGAAGATGACCACCCCGGCGACCGCGACACTCACCTGTTCGGGTTTGCCACGCACCAGTGGCGCTGTCGCCAGCACGGCCGCCGCTCCACAAATCGCACTACCCGCGCCGACCAGCATTGCCACCGAACGGTCGAGCCCGAGTAGCCGCGTCCCGACCTGATAGGCGAGCGCGAAGGTCAACGCCACCATCAGGGAGTCGATCACCACGCCTTGCCAGCCCACATGGCCGATGTCCTGCAGCGTGAGCCGGAACCCGTAGAGCACGACGCCGTAGCGGAGCAATGTCTGGCGTGAGATGGTGACGCCAGCGTCCGCCCTCGAAGCGATCGCAGGGTAAAGGGTATTCCCGACCAGCATACCAAGGATGATCGCAACGGTGAGCGGGCTGATGCCGTGCGCCTGTAATAACGGCCAGCCGGCCAGCAGCACAGCAGCAAGCCCCAGTACCGCACTAAGCAGGAGCCCCGGCCATGCTTTGGCAAACTCCGCCACGCTACTCATGCATCGAGCCCAGTGTCGCGTGGACGTGGCGGGCAATCGCCAGTTCCTCGTTAGCCGCGACGATCCAGATCGGACAGCGCGAGCCAGCAGCAGCGAGCGCCGCCTCATTGCGGCGATTGCGGTCCTCATCGATCGCCAGACCGAGCCACGCGAGGTGAGCGACGATCCGTGCGCGCACCGGCGCACTGCCGGCGCCGATTCCGCCGGTGAAGGCGATTGCGTCGAGGCCCCCGAGCGCGACCACCAGCGACCCGGCGTGCCGGGCCGCCCAATAGCTGAAGTGCTCGACCGCGCGCCGGCAGGCGTCGTCGTCGATGCGCTCCAGTTCGCGCATGTCCGAGCTCCGCCCGGACACAGCCAGTAGACCAGAGCGCCGGTAAAGCAGTTCCTCGAGTGCATCGACCGTCAGGTTGCGGTCACGCTGCAGCGCCAGCAGCACGCCCGGATCTAGCGCGCCGCAGCGCGTGCCCATCACGAGGCCGTCGAGCGTCGAATAGCCCATCGTGGTAGCGACGCTGCGGCCGTCGCGGACCGCCGCGACGCTGCAGCCGTTGCCAAGATGGAATATGAGCAGGCGGCCAGGCGGAACCGCGCTACCCTGCTCCGTGAGCACGGCCGTGACGTGCTCGAAACTGAGCCCATGAAACCCGAAGCGTCGATAACCCGCCTCGTGCAGTTCCACCGGCAACGCATAGCGGCTGGCAACTTCCGGCACCGTCGCATGGAAGGCCGTATCGAAACACGCCACCTGCGGCAGCCCGGGCGCAACGCCACGCAGCGCGTCGATTGCATCGAGGCCAAAACGGTTATGCAGGGGCGCCAACCCCGGCAGCGCATGCAGCTCCTCGAGGTGGGCGTCATCGAGGATCATCGGCGCCACGAACCGGGAACCACCATGGACGATCCGGTGGCCACAAGCCGCGATGCCGCCGACCGCGAGGCCGCGTTCTGCGAGAGCCTTGAGTATTTCTGTGAGCGCGGCCGCATGCCCGGTTGACGCCGGCAGCTCGCGCCCGGAGCTTGACGCAGTACTCCCGATCACGAATCGGGGGCGCGTGCCAAGACCCTCGACCTGTCCGTGCCACAGGCGCGAATGCTCCTCGAACAGCGCGAACTTCAGCGACGAGGAGCCCGCGTTGAGCACGAGCACCCGCCGGCCTGAGTCTGCCCTCATGCCGGTCTTTGCGGACGCATGTCCTCGCGGCGGATGCCGGCGACGACCACTGGCTTTTTCATCGCGTCGCGCCGGAACGGCTCACCGAGTTCCTGGTTCAGCAGCACCTCGATAAATGTCGTGACTCCCTGCGACTGCCGCACACATGCCTCGCGCAGCGCCTCGGTGAGCTCGCCCGGCGTGCGCACCATGACGCCGCGGTGCCCGCAGCCTGCGGCCACCCGCGCGAAACTCACCTCGGGATCAAGCTCGGTGCCGATGAAGTTGTTGTCATACCAGAGGATCGAGTTGCGCTTTTCCGCGCCCCACTGATAATTGCGGAAGATCAGCATCGTAATGGCCGGCCACGGATCGCGCCCGATCGAGGTCATCTCGTTCATCGAGATGCCAAAGGCGCCGTCGCCGGCGAAGCCGACCACCGGGGTATCGGGGTTGCCAATCTTCGCGCCGATGATCGAGGGGAAGCCGTAGCCGCAAGGACCGAACAGGCCGGGCGCCAGGTACTGGCGCCCCCGCTCAAAGCTCGGATAGGCGTTGCCGATCGCGCAGTTATTGCCGATGTCGCTGGAGATGATCGCATTCGTCGGCAGGCCCGCCATGATGGCCCGCCACGCCGCGCGCGGCGACATGTGCTCGGGTTCGCGGGCCCGGCATTGGGCGTTCCAGTTCGTGCCCGGATCGTCGTCTTCACGGTCCATGGTCGTGAGTGCGGTGGCCCACGAGCGCTTCTTCTCGGCGATCTGCGCGCGCCGTCCCGCGCGCTCGATGTCCCCCGCCCCCGGCGCGAGCTGCGCGAGCAGCTGCGCGGCCACTTGCCTGGCATCACCGCAGATGGCGACGGCGACCGGCTTGGTAAGGCCAATGCGATCCGCGTTGATATCGACCTGAATGATGGCGGCTGAAGCCGGCCAGTAGTCGAGCCCATAGCACGGCAGCGTCGAGAAAGGATTGAGGCGCGTCCCGAGTGCCAACACCACGTCGGCCCTGGAAATGAGCTCCATCGCGGCGCGCGAGCCGTTGTAGCCGAGCGGGCCGACGCTGAGCGGATGACTGCCCGGGAACGAGTCGTTGTGCTGGTAGTTGTTGCAGACCGCTGCGTCCAATCGCTCCGCCAGCGCGGCGCACTCGCCAATCGCACTGCCCAGCACGACACCGGCTCCCGACAGGATCACCGGGAAGCGGGCTGAGGACAGCAGGCGCGCGGCCGCGGCGATCGCCCGGGCGCCCCCCAGTGGCAACTCGAATTCGATCGCTTCGGGCAACGGCACATCGATCACCTGGGTCCAGTAGTCACGCGGAATATTGATCTGCGCGGGTGCCGAGAGGCGCTTGGCCTTGCAGATTACGCGGTTCAACACTTCCGGTATGCGGCTCGCGTCGCGCACCTCTTCCTGGTAAGCGACCATGTCGCGAAACACGGCCATCTGCTCGACTTCCTGGAAACCGCCCTGGCCGATGGTCTTGTTCGCGGCCTGCGGTGTCACCAGCAGCATCGGCGTGTGATTCCAGTAGGCGGTCTTGACGGCGGTGACGAAACCGGTGATCCCCGGCCCGTTCTGCGCAATCGCCATGGCGATCTTGCCGGTCGAGCGCGTGTAGCCGTCACAGATCAACCCCCCGTTGGTCTCGTGAGCGACGTCCCAGAACCTGATGCCGGCCTTCGTAAACAGGTCGGAAATCGGCATGAAAGCCGAACCGATGATGCCAAACGCATGCTCGATGCCATGCCGTTGCAGCACCTTCACGAAGGCTTCCTCGGTGGTCATCTTCATCGACAGTTCTCCAGCGGCAAGAGGTGCAGATTCCAGGCAGCGCGGGTGGCAGAAGCGCTGCGTCGCTTCACGCGGTCGCGGTCAATTCGGCGAGCACCTCGGCGATGGCCTCCACGGCCCCCGCCATGCCGCGTTCTCCCAATTGCCCCATGCAGCCGACGCGAAAGGTCTCGATGGCGGTCAGCTTACCCGGATACAGGATGTACCCGCGCGACTTGACGGCGTCGTAGAAATTCTTGAACAGGTAGTGAGGCACTCGCGGAGCGTGAAAGGTCACGATGATCGGCGCCTGGATTTCCGCCGGCAGAAAGCTCCTGAGGCCCAGTTGGCTAAGGCCCGTGATCAACGTACGGCAGTTGCCGGCGTAACGTGCACCGCGCGCCGCGCAGCCGCCCTCATGGAGGTACTGGTCGATCGCCGCGTCGAAGGCAGCGACCACGTGCGTCGGTGGCGTGAAGCGCCACTG